>JALNWR010000281.1 GCA_023230795.1 Candidatus Cloacimonadota bacterium | reverse complement strand
GCCTACTTTCGCCACCGGGAATGAAAGTCAGATTCTTTGAAGTCATAGCGCCTAAGTAATTGCTAGTATATGTATAGACTCCGTATGGCGCTTCAACTCCAAACAATCTTCTTTCATGTAAAAGCCAGCTTTCGCAATCGGGAATGCGAGCCAGATTCTTTGAAGTCAAAGCGCCTAAGTAATTGGTAATAAATGTATAGACTCCGTATGGCGCTTCAACTCCAAACAATCTTCTTTCATGTAAACTTTATTGAAAGCCTACTTTCGCCACCGGGAATGAAAGTCAGATTCTTTGAAGTCATAGCGCCTAAGTAATTGCTAGTATATGTATAGACTCCGTATGGCGCTTCAACTCCAAACAATCTTCTTTCATGTAAACTCCAAAAATCAGTTTGCTATCTGAAATGCCGTCCCGATGTGACTCGTTATTGGTAATATTTAACAGTGATTATGAACCATATTTAATCAAGGGAAAAATTGAAATATGTGGACGTAGGTAAGAGCCAAGATACGGCCTTTCATGTTATTATAGGTATCATAACTTGCTCTTTTGGGGGAATGCCAGCTAACAAACCCTTGACGAAATCCCCCTCTTGCTCAGTCTGAATTCCGAGGTATCGAAATGTCAGAACAAGATTTACCACTATGTCCTGCGGATTATGCCGCGCACGATGCAGCATACCAGCGGAAAAGAGCGGCTGGTTTTGCCGGATGGAGCGATGCGGAAGAGCTCGCAGAGCAGCTTGAGCTCTTGGATGGATTGTTTTCACACTCAGCTATTCCAGTGGCCGGCAGGGCATTGGATCTTGGCTGCGGGGCGGGGAATATCTCGTTCTGGCTGGAAAGCCGGGGGTATAGCGTTACGGGGATCGATGTCTCAAGGGTGGCAATCGATTGGGCTATAGAGCAGGGCCGGCTTTCAGACTCCATAGTCAATTTCGCTGTTGCGAACGCAGCTCAGGATAATCTGGATTTCGAGGATAAGTTTGATCTGGTTTTGGATAATTACTGTCTGCATTGCATTATAGGCCGGGACAGGGACCGGTATCTGAGCAATATATTTCATAATCTATTGCCGGGGGGAATTTATATCTGTAACACAATGTGCGCCGAGCTGCGAGACCCGGATGAATTGAGCTTCTTTGATGCCAAGAGCAGGACCTATATGCGCAACGGCATCGCACTACGTTACATAGGCCGGCATGAGGATATCATCAATGAGATAAAAGCGGTCGGTTTTGAAATACTACAAATGGAGCTATTTACAGATGAGATTCAGGATTCTATGTCCATTATTGCGCAAAGGCATTAGTGGAGAAGCTGGGATTCAATATGCTCATGGTCCGTCTTAGGGCTTGACTCCCTTGATTTTCATTTTATTCCTTTACAAAAAATCAGGCTGAATTACAGTGCTCTTATAGCGGTTTTGGTTTGACGGCTGGACTTGGCTGCTGCGGGCTATATGCCTTCGTGGAGAAGCTCAAGGCCAGATGATGCCGCAAGTAAAATACAAGCAAGGAGATAGATATGCGACGCAAGCTGATGACAATAGTGCTCTTGAATGTGGTGGCCGGCTGCTTTTTGATGGCCAGCACAGCCGATACCGCAGGGGATTTCAGAGACCCGATCACGGAATTTCCCTGGCTGGAAACTTTTGGCACGGATAGTTCAGACTGGATGCCGGAAGGTTTCACTCAGCGGCAGGGCCTTTTTCCTAATCCTTCCGAGAACACAGCGCAGTGGGAGCAAAAGAATTGGTTAAACGGCGACATCCATGAAAATAAAGCTGCCAATATCAATATCTATGGAGCTTTCCGGCAGGGCTGGCTTATCACTCCCGCTATCGATCTGTCCGCAGGCGATTATGAACTCAATTTTGACCTGGCTTTTATGGATTGGGATACAAACGACCCTCCCCGGGGAACGCAGGAGGATGATCGCTTTCTGGTGATCGTCAGCAGCAATGCGCTGATGAATACTCCCGTGGTGCTACGGGAATGGAACAACACCGGCTCCGAATGGGTCTTGAACGACATCCCCACCTATGGCGATAATGTCACCATCTCGCTGAGAGGAATGAGCGGGGTGGTCTATCTGGCCTTTTATGGAGAATCTACCGTAACCGCCAATGGTGACAATGATCTGATGATAGACAATCTCGAAATCAGAGAAGAGCCAGTGGATAATGCCGACGATTTCCAGGCTCCGGCTACCGATCTGCTTTTGACCAACTATCCCAATCCCTTCCACGCTCAGACTACCATTCACTATGAGCTCAAAGAGAGCCAGCCGGTAAAAATCGAGATTTATAACCTCAAAGGACAATTGGTGAGAGTATTGGTGGATGAAAGCAAGCCCGGGGGGAGGCATGAGGTATTTTGGGATGGCAAAGACCAGGCGGGGAATCGGGTGGGTTCAGGATGTTACTACTACAAAATGCAGAAGGGGAAATATAGCTCTACCGGCAAGATGATCCTGCTGAAGTAGGCGTGAGCTGGATTCGAGGCGCCTACTGCTGGATTGGATGCGTCTCGTGCTGGGTTGGATGCGTCTCGTGCTGGATTGGATGCGTCTCGTGCTGGATTGGATGCGTCTCGTGCTGGATTGGATGCGTCTCGTGCTGGATTGGATGCGTCTC
>JALNWR010000066.1 GCA_023230795.1 Candidatus Cloacimonadota bacterium | reverse complement strand
GACAGAGAAAACCAGATGTTTATCGGCCCTTCCGGGCAGGTCTTGGATCGCCTCTTTGCAGATAGCGGAATCAAAAGGGAAAAGATCTATCTTACTAATCTTTTGAAATGTCAGCTTCCGCAAAATCGGCGTCCCAAACAGCGGGAAATTGCCGCCTGCTCTATCTATCTGGAAGAGGAGATTCGCCAGGTGCAGCCCAGGATAGTCTCACCTTTGGGGTATTTTGCCACCAAATACATCTTTGAAAGCAGAGCTCTGAAGCCTTTTAGCAAAGAAGAGTACCCTGAGCTGATTGGCATTGCAGTTCCGGTCGGAAAGCTCATCATCTATCCCCTCAGCCATCCCAGTTCGTTGATCCATCATCCGGAGTATTATCCTGCCAATGTGCTGTATTATAAAAGGTTGTTGCACTTAGAAGAATGCAAATGGTACCGGATTTGTCCTATCAAGCGCTTCACCGAAAGATCGATCTTAGAGCCATATTGGGTAGATCATTACTGCCTGGGAGATTGGCAGGGCTGTGAACGGTTCAGGCAGGAAGAAGCCGGCATAGCGCATCTTGATACCCTGCTGCCTGATGGATCGCAACTAATCCTGAAATAAAGACATTTATCATACGGAGTATATATGAAATATCTATTTGGCCCGGTTCCCTCACGTCGTCTGGGAATCTCCCTGGGCGTGGATTTGGTTCCCCACAAAGTCTGCACCCTGAATTGCGTTTACTGCGAAGTGGGGCTTACTACCCAGCTCACTACCCACAGAAAGGAATATGTGCCCATCGATGAGGTGATCGAAGAACTTACTGCCTACCTCAGTCAAAAGCCGGAATTGGACTATATCACCTTCTCAGGACAGGGCGAGCCTACTCTGAATAGCGGGTTGGGGCGGGTGGTGAGCTATCTGAAAGAGCATCATCCCGGCTATAAGATCGCCCTTTTGACCAATGGCACCCTGTTTTGGGATGCAGGACTCAGAGCCGAGGTATCCAGGATAGACCTTATCCTGCCGGATCTGGATGCGGTATCTGACCTCGTTTTTCGCAAAATCAACCGCCCTTGCGCAAGCCTTGATAACGATCTCATCATCGATGGGCTCATCCGGTTGCGTAAAGAATTCAAAGGCAAGATCTATCTGGAGGTATTTCTGGTGCCGAATCTTAACGATACCGATCAGGAGCTGAGCAAGCTGAAAGAGGCCATCCTCAAAATAAATCCCGATCGCGTGCAACTGAATTCTCTGGACCGCCCCGGACCCGAGCCCTGGGTAAAGCCTATGTCCCCGGAAAAGCTGGATGATATAGCCGCTTTCCTCAAACCCCTGCCGGTGGAGATAGTAACCAAGGCTACCAGCAGAAAAACCATCCAGAGCTTCCAGAAAAACATATCACTACAGATACTGGATACCATAAAACGCAGACCCTGCACAGATCAAGACCTCTGCGAGATTTTGGGCTTGCATAAAAACGAACTCAATAAATATCTCAGCCAATTGCTGGATGAAGACCTGATAGAATCAAAGCACATGGAGCGCGGCTTGTTCTTCTTGCCTAAGGCAGCTAAATAATCCCCTCCGTCTTTGCTAAAAAACTTGACATAAATATCTGCAAGAATTAATCGTCTTTATAGTTTTATGAGACGCTTTGAATATTGCATGGACTGAGTCCGCCATCTGGATTTGTTCTGCAAGCCCAGCTATAATGACTCGGTAAAGTAGCTAAGGATATGAAGAAAGAGAGGAAGTTATGAAACTTACGCACTTGATATTGGCACTCGTATTGAGCTTGGTGATAGTGAATCTGGCCGGTTTGAATGCCACGCTTTACAGTTTGCGCGGAGAACGCATCGCACCAGTGACAGTTCCGGACGATGCGATGCTGCCGTCTGTGGTCAATTCTTCGGCAGCAAGCCGCTCCGGCTATAATCTGCCGGAATCTTTACCGCGCGGGATGTACATAATAGCTGCCCAAAGTCCTTGGGAAGAGCTAATCGGTCACACACGCGGTTATCCTATATTTTTGGATATGACTCAGCAATATCTGCCCAATGAACAGCACCGCTATGGAGCACCCGTAATTGCAGATTTTGATGGAGATGGTTACGATGATATTTTTCTTACCTTACGTTATGAATCTGCCGATTTTATTTGTCAGCCCCAGCTGTGGATGGGTCAGCCTTCTGGTATTTACGTGGACGAAACGGCGAACCGGCTACCGGCGCTAAACGCACCTTCCTGGACCGCTTTTCCCCTTGACCTGGAAGCAGATGAAGACATTGATATCTTCATTCTCACCGATGAGAGAGTTCCAGCCTGCTTCATGTTGATCAATGATGGCAGTGGACATTTCACCATCGGGCCAGATGCATTATTCCCGGCTGGGATGCCGTTAGAGTGCTGCGTTGTAGATATAGATCAGGATGGTTATCCGGATTTTGTCCTGGTAGATCAGATTGCTTATTCCGAGACCGGTTATAGCGTGTGGAAAAACAATGCCGGACAGGGTTTTATTAAAGATAACAGTGGACGTATTCCCAATGATCAATTGACCATGTATGGTCATTTCAGGATTTATGCACACGATTATAATTCCGATGGCTTTCCGGAGCTCTTTTTATGCCATTGGCCAGGCTATCCATATGGTCCCCTCTCAGGTCAGGACATCATGCTGCTTAACGACGGCAACGGATATTTCACCATTCCACCCATCAATCCCCTTCCTATTGAAGATGATACGGCCTCCTCATTTTATTATTTTGTCGATACGGATGGCGATAAAGATGATGATATTTTGAGGGTAGATTTGAATTTGGACCAAAGCCCAAACCTTACGCTGCTCATCCGGGAAGCAGATAGCTATATAGCGTCACCGAATCTCCTCCTCGGAGGGGGATATATTCACAATGGACTGGTGATCAAAGATTTTGACCTTGATGGTGATATGGACCTGTACGTTCCCTGTGTGCAGTTAGGCGAAACCGCTGCGGATTGGTATTTTAGCAACGTGGGTAACAACAGCTTCACGCTCAAGCCGCAGGCTTTGCCAGACATCGTGGATTTTACCGTAGCTTGTGCTCCTATAGACCATCCGACAAACGACAGACCCGATATTTTTGTGGTGAACTCCGGAGCAAGCGGTGGCGAAGTAGGGCTGAACCGTTTGTATATAAACGATCGCAGCAGTGCCGCAGATGATCCCCTGGCACCTGAAATCAGCCTATCCGCATATCCCAATCCCTTCCGAGGCAGCACCTTGCTAAAGCTTAACGGCACTGCCTCTGCCCGCTTTCCGCTGGATATTTACAACCTGCGCGGTCAGAAGGTCAATACACTATTCCCGCAAGCCTCGGATGCTACAGCTTCAGCAGTAAGCTGGAACGGCAGGACTGCGGATGGAAAACAGCTATCCTCCGGAATCTACTTTGTCAAAATTCGTAATTGTAGTTCCGGAACGGTGGCCAGATTGCTGCTGCTACGCTGATGATCCGGCATCATCAAAGCACAGGTATCGCGGCTTATCAGCCTTTTCTACCAAACAAAGATTGGTGAACTCAGAAAGTTTAGTGGCTCCCTTCAAGGTAAATAGAAGAGAGCCACAATCTTTGCTGATCATGAATGATATGCAGCATTAGCTTTCTTAGCGTTTTACTTCAGCAGTACCATCTTTTTGCTTACGCTGTGGGCATCGGCGTTGATCTTGTATAGATAGATTCCGCCGGCGCATTTTTGGCCACGAAGATCCGTGCCATCCCAATCCCAGGAGTATTCCCCCGCGGCTTTTTGTGGAGCCTGAAGCTCGTGTACTAATTGCCCTTTGATATTAAAGATTTGGAGCTTTACCGGGCTGGCCTTAAGCAGCTTGCAGGATATCCTTGTGCTGCCGGTGAAGGGATTGGGAGAGTTTTGGCTGAGGCTCACCATGGGCACCGGTTCCTGGAGGCTATCCGCATTGGCGATGGGTTCATTGAGGGCTGTGGCATAAATGCTTAAGCCTATTCCACTTTCTTCAATGGATAAGAAATCAGTATTGTCTTGATCCCAATATATTGCGGCGCTGTTATCACAATTTACAGAATGGATAGCGAGGGTATGGGCTGTGCGTAATATCTGGCTTTCCTGGAAGCTGCCACCGGAATTGATATACACGTGCATGAGGCGGCCCTGGTGCGTAAAATCAGGATCCAGCCAGAAGTAAGAGTAGCTGTCATTTGCATATTTAATCAATTGGGCACTATAGGAAGAGGGCGTTGAAATGCCATGATCTCCAAAGCCCAGATTGCCTTCTGCATCTATCTTTTGAAGGAAGACGCCCTGCTTTATATTGTGATATAAGATATCGATCTGATCCGTGAATATAGCTGTGCGCAGGATCGGCATTAGTAGATCAGAATAGCAGATTTGCAGACCCTCGTCGCCCCAAAGGATATTCCCTGAAGTGTCAAGCTTTTGAGCCCGCAGATAGTATTCACCATATTGCTTATAGCTTTGAGCAATACAATAAAGATCATTTTGAATCATGCCGGTTTGAACATCGCAGAGCGCATCGACTTTAAAGGTGGAATCAAAGAGCAATACTCCCTCTGGGTCCCAATCAGGGTTTATATCTCCAGTGGGCTGAATGTACAAAGCTCTGGAGTCCCAATGGCCGTCGGCAGTATCCAGGCATTTGAAAACCAGATATCTGCCCTGAGCATCTATTGAAGCTACGCCTCTTGCAGTATTGTTATAGAGTTCGATTCCACCTTCTTCCCACACAGGAGCGCCGTTTACGATTTTTTGTCCCTTGATGATTCCTCTGGAGTTGTAAACGTCCAGTTTATGAGTCCAGTAAACGTAGCAGGAATCATCGGCAAACCCCAGTGCTGCTGTAGTTTGAAAAGTTGAGGGAGCCAGCAGGATGCCACCTGCCGGATACTGCAGATTCCCATCGGCATCTACTTCTTGCAGGTATATTTCGCGACTGTCAGGGTCAGAATTTTGATAGACTATGAAGAGTGTATTTTGCGGGCTTACTTTTGCTGCAAGAACATAGTGAGGCAGTTCGTTACTGGAGTCCAGGGCCTGGCCATTTTCCGCCATGTATGGATTCATGTCGTTATCCAGAATCTGATAATAGATTTGCTGGTTATTACGGCGGGTGTCGTGCATGAGACATACGGTCCTGTTTCCTAAATTGTACACGCCATAAATTACTGCTTCTCCGGCAAGTTTGGAGGCTATAGGGGCTCCGATTTCCGGGAACTGCTGATCACCGGTGGCTGTAAATATCTGCCGGCGCATAGAAACCTGATCGTCAAGGTGATCGCTCCAACAAAGCATGGCCTTATCGGTGAGTAGTGAATATCTGGGGAACCATTTCTTCCTCGTTTGGCTGCCTACCATTTGCGGAGCAAAAGCTGTGGTGCCATCTTGATTCAACTTCACCATCTCCACTTGCATTAGATCAAAACCGGTCGATGCTCTCAACGTGGTCAGCCAGGCGTGGTCGGATGAATCCACTACCAGATCAGAATTTATAATAGTTTGATCACCCGTGAGAATCAGAGGGTTTTCGCTTCCCCAAACGGGCTGCAAAGCGGCGCTCAAACGCTGAACTCTGAGTTCTTTTGGTTGCGAGGAATACTCGGAATCAGAACAAAAGGCCAGGATGAACCCCCCATCGGAAAGAGACGAGATTTTAAGATCGCCTGTGAGGTTATTGGCCTCGCCCATGTGCAATAGCTTTAAGGTGTCATAAAGCAGATTACCATCGGCATCCATCATTTGCATGCTCAGGGGTTCATTTCTGTTAAAAGCCGCAGAGTAAATCAGGATCTTGCCATTTATGGACTTTTGAAAGCGAGCTCCTTCGGGAATAATTGCGTCCGGGGCAAAGATCGGAAGATTGCCCACGATGTTTCCAAAATTATCTACCTTTCTGAGGTAATACGTAGCCTGCCAGGAGTGAATATTGATGATCAAGTCGCCGGCATCGGTAAGCAGAAGCTGATCACTGCCGGATAAACCGATGAAGTCAATCTCATTATCGGCAGTCCAGACGTTGTTTCCGGCCCCGTCATAATTCAAGAATACAAGGGTTTCTCCTTCACCGTAGTGAGCTACAAACGCGCCGCCCAGATTGTTTGCACAAATTTTGGAAACCACTCTTTTGATATCCGATACCGATCTTACAATGATGCCATTATCAGTCCATTGTGGCAGGCCTTGAGAGTTTATCTTCTGCACCTTGAGGGCGACTTGCCACCCATCATCTTCATCTTCCTCCATGAAAGTCAAAACAATGCCGTTATCGCTGGTGGCTACGGCATTCATCAGTTTCACGGAGCCATTTGAAGTGACAATAGGGATGGGAGCAGCAAAAGCGGCATTACCCAGACCATCGTACTTCTGAGCATAGATATCATAGCCGTATGCGGCGCTATCGTTCCACAGAACCCAGCTTTCATTAGCTGAGCTTTTCAGCGTGTGCCCGTAATTCTTGATGTTTTCGCTGATTCTCACCTCAGCGATGGGCTGTGCACCCAGCAGCAAGTTTAGTGCCACAAATAAGAGGATTAAGCTAATATGCTTTCTCATTACAAAACTCCTTTTGCCAGACTTGGCGTCATAAGCGGGTATCTGCAAATCATCGTGCAGAATAGCTTTTATACATTATGAACAATTATTTTACTTCAGCAGCACCATCTTTTTGCTTACGCTGTGGGCAGCGGAGTTGATCTTGTATAGATAGATTCCACCGGCGCATTTTTGGCCACGAAGATCAGTCCCATCCCAATCCCAGGAGTATTCTCCCGCAGCTTTTGGCATGGCAGCCAGCTCTTGCACCAATTGCCCTTTGATATTGAAGATTTGGAGCTTTACGGGGCTGGCCTCACGCAGTTTGTAGGATATCCTTGTGCTGCCCGTGAAAGGATTTGGAGTGTTTTGCCTGAGGCTGACCATAGGCATCAGCTCTTGGGTGATATCCGCATTGGAGACCGGTTCGGGCAGGGCTGTGGCGTTTACGCTCACCAGATCATAGGAATCCCAGGAGAAGATATCGCTATTTCTCTTTGTCCAATACAAGATGGCGTTATTATCGCACATTGCCGTATGCAGTATATCAAAATCCGCCTCATAGATGAGCTGGGTATCCTGCAAGCTGCCTTCGGGATTTACATATACGTGCTTTAGGAATTGCTCGGCATACTCGGGGCCATCTAACCAAAAGTAGGAGTAGGAGCCGTTTGCGTATTGAGCCAATCGGCGGGTATTATAGTAGTATTGGTTTCCTGGCATCGCCAGAGCTTCTTCTTCGAACATCATATTGCCCATAACATCCAATCTTTGCAGGTAAGTAGTGAGGCTGTCTATGTTATACAAAATGCTGATATCATCCCCGAAGATCAAAGAATCTATCTCGGGTAAACCTCCATCCGCTGTGCAGATTTGCAGGCCGGCATCTCCCCACAATCTCTGTCCTGAAACATTCAGTTTTTGGGCTTTTATAATCAATTCTTCATCTTCTATACCGCTTACAAAGCAGTACAGATCATCGTCTATGACTCCGGATTGTGCAAATACATAATGGTTAAGGTCGTGCTCGGTATCAAACACGGATAGTCCCTGTGGAGGCCAATTTGCAGCTATAGAGCCGGAGGGGTCGATAAATAAGGCCTTTACGTAGCCTATACCGTTTTGAATATCATGTAAAGTGAATAGTAAATACCGGCCATGGGCATCAATGCCAGATACTTCTATGTCCGGATAATCGTAGATCTCCAGCCCGCCAGCTTCCCACTGGGCAGTGCCCGCCACTATTTTCTGCGCTTTGATGGACAATAAATTTATACTATTGCTTTGGCGAAAATATCTCCAGTAAACATAAGCAGATTCATCCTCAAAGCCGATCGCCGCATCTGCATAGAAAGACTGGGTGCTTCCCAGAAATATTCCACTGGCCGGGTACAATCGATTCCCCGCCGCATCAATCTCTTGTAGATATAATTCCTGGCTTACATTACTATTGAGTTTGCTGTAAACTACAAAGAGCGTATTTTGTGGGCTCACACCTGCTCCTTTGATACGTAGCTCTCTGCCCTCGCCGGGGTCGAGCGCTGCGCCATTATCCTGCATGTATGGGTTCAAACCGCTATCCAGAATCTGATAGTAAATCTGTCTGCGTCTGCCGCGATCGTCTTCCATGAGGCAGATGGTTTTATCACCCAAACTGTAAACTTCGTAAACAAACGGGTTTCCGGAAAGCATGGATCTGATCTGCGCTCCATTAGTCTGCAGGATCAATTCACCATTGGCTGTGCATATTTGCCGGAGTATAGAGAGCTGATCGCCATTGTGATCTCCCCAATAAAGCATGGCTTTATCGGGTAGCAAGGCAAAACGGGGGAGAAACTTACGTTGTCCGGTAATACTCACGGTTACCGCTGCCCAGTTGAGATTGCCATTGGTATCCAGCCTTATCACATCTACTTGTTCATCGTTATGGTGGTTCGTTGCTTTCCTCACTACGCTAAGCCAGGTATTTTCTGATCCATCCACAGCCATGTCAAAATCCATCATGAAACTGATGCTTGAGAAGATCAAGGGATTCTCGCTTCCCCACACAGCTTCCAATTCGGCGTTGAGGCGCTGAACTCTCAATTCAAGGGGATATCCAGACGAGCTTAACTCGCAAACATGAGCCAGAATGAATCCGCCATCTAAGAGGGCTGCGAACTTCAAATCATCGCCTGAAGCATCGGTGAAGCCTATAGGAAGCGGTTTCAAGCTGCTAAAAAGCAAATTTCCATTCGCATCCATCATTTGCATTAGCATGGGGCTACCGGAATCAGTATCGGTGGAATAGATCAGAATATTGCCATCAGTGCCTTTCTGCATCTTTGCAAACTGTGGAATCACCGCATTGGTGGGAAAGAGCGGATCGCTACCGATGATGGTGCCGTTAACATTTACTTTTCTGAACATATTGCCAGTTTGACCTTTGGTGTTGATTATCAATTCTCCGGCGTCGGTAAGCAGAAGCTGATCTATCCTATACCAATCGTTGGCAGGAATCGTGGGCGCTGCTGTCCAGATATCATTTCCGCTAAGATCAAAATTATGTCCTGATAAACTGTATCCATTCGGACTGTATTCACCTCTATACAGCAGGTATGCGCCGCCCAGATAGTTAGCGCAGAGCTTTGCCTCAGGGTGTTTGTATTCAAAAATCTCACTTACCAGGATTCCGCTATCCGTCCATTGAGCTTGTCCCTGGGAGTTTATCTTTTGCATTTTAATGAAGATTTGCCCAATCTCGGGCTCTTGAAGCAGAAGCAAGACGATCCCATTATCTATGGAGGCTACAGCGTCAAATATCCTTACAGAGCCTGCACCGGTGGGAATAGTAATCGGGGAACTAAAGCTGGCATTGCCCAAGTCGTCGTATTTCTGGCCCAGAACCTGATAGCTGGAGCCAGAGCTTTCTTCCCAAAATACCCAGTTTTCATGTGCTGAGCTTTTTACTGCGGTGCCACGATATCTGATGTTCTGGGCAGTTCTCACATCAGCAATGCTTTGCGCACAAAGCAGTAAAGTAAACGACAAAAAGATCAATATGCCGAGGTAGCGTTTCATTTTGTTCTCCTTTGCCGGGAGGGTAGTCTCACTTGAATCCGCGAGAGCTTCCCGGGACTTTTCTTTTATTAAGATGCAAAGTTTGTTCCACAAAACAAGATATTAAAAAGGTATGAGTTTCAGAAGGCAGAGCTTTGGCAGATTGCTAACGGCGTCTGGCAGCTTTTGTATCTAAAGAATAGCTATACTGAGCATTTCTGATTTTGTGGTTTACGCAAAAGGGTATCAAGAGCTCTGCGGTAGCTTTCAATGTACTTGATCACTGAAAACTGCAAATCTGATCACTGAAAACTGCAAATGGCTATTTTAGCTCATTTCTGATCACCGTTTCTGCAAATAGTTTTGATCACCGTTTCTGCAAATCTGATCACCGTTTCTGCAAATCAAACACATTCACCTCAACTACCCACCTCTCACTTAGACCATGTTGTTAAATGAAAAACGTGGAGAACACCGGGCGGTGTCTCCACGTATCGGAGGGCATTCTATGTAGGGTCTGTAGGCTGTAAGCAATCTCTGATCTCCCCCTGTTTCTGTCAAGCATCTGTTATGTGTCTTTATTATCGCATTGTGCTGAAAGGACTTGACCACGGTTGCGATGGGTGTAGTGTAGAACCCATAAATCAACAGTCGGGTAACCGAGAAGGAGATCAAGATGAACAAGCAAAACAAGAATGGCAAGGACAAGGCAACGCTGGAGGAGATGGTTCAATCAGGTAGCCAGATCGTAATGCTGAGAGAGGATGGCTCAGAGCAGCCAATCGAAGAGATTATCAATGATCAACAGCACGTTGTAGACGATCCATTCGCAGGTGAATTCCACTATAAGAGCTGGTGGAATCAGTTCCGGGGACCCTGGTTGCAGTCGGAGAAGATGACGGTGGAAGAGATCAGGATCAAAGCCGACGATGCCTGGGAATGCAGCGATTACAAGGAGATGATCAACCTGATGGCTGAGTTGATCTGCAGGCTCGAAAAGAAGTAAGCGGAAGCTAATCTATCACACTTAACCCGGCGATGCCGGGTTTCTCTCTTGGGTATCATTTAGCGAGAGCAAGGAGCTTATAAAAAGGATCAGTGGCTGTATAGACCTGGCTAATCCCAATCATGATTGTCACCAGGTTACCTTCAATCTTGGCATCGGCTACGTAGAGGAAGGCATCGCACTGATTGGTTAAGATGATATGCGGAAGTTCCTGATACTCTTTATCCAGAACATGGGTTATCACCTTATCATCGCTCAGCTTTGCCGGGCTAGCCTGGCTGTTATCTCCCACTCCTTTATCCTGATCCTGGGTTTCGTATTGTAGCTTGGCGAGTGAGAGAAGTCCATTCTGAAGGTGTTCTGTGCCAATGGCTTCATTGGCTATCTTGCTTCCGGTTACCACTCCATCCAGGATGTGATTACCGTAGATACAGTCGTTCTGCAGACCTCGGGCATCGAGCTTACCGATGGTGCAGGTCTTGCCACCGAAAGCTCCATTGGGATTGCCCCGGTTGTCCCATACCTCATAGAAACCGCAATCGGCTTCAGTTTCGATCAGGCATTCGTAGTAGCCTGAGTTCTCGGTTTCATTGAGACGTAATCCACTCTGCCAGTCGGTTCCCGGTCTGAGTAAGCGGGCATCCACACCGGACTGGGGCTTTCTTGCTCCATCTTCCATTACATAGTAGCTGATTCCATATTTGAACATTAATGCTCCTCTGTCTTTATGTTATAATGGCTTTATGCTTTTATGGTTTTCTGTATTTATGGCTAACTCGAGGTGATATTATCGCCATCGTCTTCAATGATGATGATCCCAAAGTCGACATAGCCGGGACTTCCGATGTATCTCTATTCGAGTGAGAACTTGACCTTCTCCGTGTACTCATGCAGGTCATCCGGACACTTGGGAAATTGGGATACAGTGACCGGGAACTGGCTCCTCACTTCATTGTAAGCGGTATATTCCAGGTAGAGACGACCAGAAGCGGTGATGAAGTTCATCAGGGTATAATACTCATCAGGATTGAGAGTTGCCTGCAGATCGAAAGAGTCCTCCCGGTACTCGTCTCTCAGATGCAGGATAGTCGGATCAAAGGCATTCTTCTTCTCGATGCGGTACTTACGTCTGGGTGAGTATTCCACCTGACCAGTGGTGCAATTGAAGTAGAATACTCCATTAGATGTCTGCCGGATTAGTCTCCAGCCCCTTATAATAGCCATGCTTTCACCTTGTACTCATCATTTATGTAATCCCGCTCCAGTTCGGTAATGGCATAGACCTTAGTCTGGATGCGAATCTTGGACTGGAGGGAGAGATTGTATTTGGCAAGCTGATCGATAGTGGTTTCTACGCTCCACTTGGAGTCATAGAAGTCGATCAGGTAGTCTTTGATCAGACCTTGCAGTTGAGTGGTATCACCTGCCAGGACATCGATGGTCTTGATATCCGGCTTCTCTTGATTACCCCGCTTGACCACGAAGGATACCACATCTTCATCAGCGATGTCTATTATGGTAGTGGAGTAAGCATCCTTGTTCTTGAGGATGATCTGTCCGGAGGCATTAGTGAAGATGGTGGCATTATAGAGCATCAGCATCGCTTGCAGAGCTTTGAGGTTATCGGTCTGCTCTTCCTGAGCAGTCTCGTAAGCTTCACCGGGCTGCAGCTTGGAAGGCATCAGATTACCATGAAAGTGGGCTTCGTTCCAGTGGTTCACATACTGACTGCTGCCATAGCTCTTCCCGTCGATTAAGCAGGTACTGCTGAGCCCGGTGAAGAGAGTATTGCTGGTGATACCGTTATCGGTAAAGAAGCCAAGGAACTCGTTATAGGCATTATCCAGTGACTGCAAGTCTTCCACCCAGTCGGTCTTTTCCTCATACTCTGATACTACCGAACAGATAGCATTATAGAAGCGGAAGACCCTTCCTCTGAAGCGTCCCTGATATCTGGTGGCAGCAGGATTGGGATAGGTAGCCTGGAGAACCTTCTTATAGGCAAAGACGAAGGTGATCTTGTTACCCGTTACATCGACTAAGTAACTAATGTTTCTCACACCTAAGTCATTGATAAACCTTGTGTATTGAACGCAGGTATTCACGCAAGCTGTTTCTTAGAACGGAGATAGCTATATTCCGAAATACTTGAAATATCTAATTC
>JALNWR010000065.1 GCA_023230795.1 Candidatus Cloacimonadota bacterium | reverse complement strand
GGGTTTCGTGCTCAGCAGGCGGGATGCCTGCTGGATTGGATGCGTCTCGCATCCAGCAAGTCCTCTGGCCTTAAGAAAAGAGGAGGGTTTCGTGCTCAGCAGGCGGGACGCCTGCTATCCAGCATTTCCGAATCGGAGTTCGGAGTTCCAGCAGCCCCGAATCGGAGTTCGGAGTTCCAGGATTTTCCCAAAAATCATCACAGCTGAAACTTTTGGCATTCCCCCAAAATATCGAGTCGCTCTTTTGATAATGAACTTAATGATAGTATCTTAGCTATCATCTATGCCTATGTATTTCAGCTTATACTTTTGGCAGTTAAGATTCATGATTCCAGCATTAATATCCTTCCAATCCGAGTCCCAACGGGATGGCATTTTAGATAGCAACCTACAGCTACACAAGGTTATAGAATCCTGTGGGGGCGGCATTTCAGATAGCAAACACCGACCAGTCCATAATCAGACTCTCGTAAAATGGGGGAATGCCTGTGAAACTTTACTTGACAGTTTTCCAGATCATCTAAGATAAGGCAAATAGCTTAGGAGCGGTATATGAAAAGATACCTCGGCATTGATATTGGTGCTTCCAGTTTCAAGTATGGTGTGGGAGATAGTAAACATGGTTTACAGTGCTTTGACACCATCCGGATCAAGGAAAAAAGTCTTTCGGCTTTTCAGGAGATCATAGCCCAGATCTTGGTGCATGTGCAGGATCAAGAGATATCCGGCATCGGCATTGGCAGTCCGGGCACCCTCAGGATGCCGGAAGGCAAGCTGGTGGGGGTAAATCCGAATCTCCCTTTTTTTGTGGGCTTATCCCCGCGAGAGCTGATCCCCAAAGGGTTCGATCTGCCGGTTTATGTAGATAACGACGCCAATCTCATGGCCCTCGCCGAAGCAAATTCGTACAATTGCTCTGAGGCAATAGGCCTTACAATCGGCAGCGGCATCGGCTGTGGCATAGTAATAAATGGTGAAATCTACCACGGCGCGCATGGCTTTGCCTCGGAAGCGGGACATTGCATTATGATCTTTGATGGAGAAGAATGCAGCTGTGGGCAGCGCGGTTGCCTGGAGGCTTATAGCTCTGTGGAAGGCATCCGGCGACGTTTGCAAAGACGGGGCTTGCCATATCATGCCCTTGAGCTGCCGGAGCTGATTGCGCTGCGGGCTGTAAAGCAGGAGCTATACAAGGTGATAGAGGAAGGAGAAAATCTGCTGATCCGGGCTGTGGCAAATTTGATTACACTGCTGGATCCGCAGAAAGTTATTCTGGGAGGCGGAGGCATGGACCTGGGCCTGTATGATATCAAAAGGATAAACAGGCTCGCCCCTAAGTATCTGCCAAAGGCGCATTCACAGGCGGCAATCTGCGTTCTGGCTGGCTTTGGTAACCGGGCTGGAGTGCTGGGAGCCATCACTTTATGTGAAAGAAAATCCGGATCGGAATAGAACTTGCATATAGTATAGTCAAATAAATACTTGAGAGGATATGATGAAAAAGAAAACAATGATTATCGCTGGTATGATCTTACTCGTCGCCTTGAGCCTGACCGCTCAAAAGGCAGAGAATCTGCTTTATTTTGATATAAGTCCAAATCCAATGGAGAAGCATTGCGATATTAGCTTGGAATTTCGGAATGAGACTTTTATTACTCTGACAATCTTGAACGATGCTGCCGAGGTGGTCAAAACTATCTATAGCGGCCCGGTTCACAAAAGCCAAACCTTTGGCTGGGAGCGGGATGACGCTATGGGGAATATAGTCCCCAATGGAACCTATCATGTGGTGATAAATTATCAAAGCCGCTATACATCTACGAAAAAGACCCTGATCTTGAAATAGGAGTTTATTAAGTAAATATGACAGCAAAACCAGAAAAAAAGTCCGGTTCGGGCTTTTTTTCTTTTGTGGGAGCCACTCTTGAAGAGGCTTTGCGGATAAGATCGAACCGCCATGTAAGCTCCATGGTGATCTTCCGGCAGATATTGTTTACCGGATACGAAGCCTTGCCTTTGATCAGCTTTCTGGCTCTGGCTATAGGCGGTTTGGTGATCTTGCAGGGTACCAATCTTTTAACTGGATTTGGTCAGGGCATCTGGGTGCATGTGATCCTGGTGACGGTAGTAGTAAACGAGCTCTCCGGGATTCTGACCGCGCTGGTAGTGGTAGCGCGCAGCGGAACTGCAATCTCCACAGAGCTGGGCAATATGAAGGTGCGGCGGGAGATCGATCTGATCGAATCTTTTGGCATCTCACCCATCAGCTATCTGGTGGTATCCCGTGTGATCGGAGTGGTGGTGGCTATGGTGATATTGGTCTTGTATTTCAATCTGGTAGCGGTATTGGGAGGCTGGCTTTTTTCCCAGATCTTCAATCAATTGGATTTTCGCACTTTCATGAGCGACTTTCTTTCGGTGCTGAAAATATCACATCTGGTAGCCGGATTCATCAAATCCGTATGCTTTGGGCTGATTATCTCTATGGTATCCACCTATCATGGCATGAGTGTGCGCTATGCCAGCACAGAGGTTCCGCAGCGCACTATCAAAGCTGTGGTGATCTCTATCTTTGCCGTGATACTCAGCGACATGCTAATCACCTGGCTATTTTGGATATTGAAATGATTGCGATATTTGATGGCGTGAGCAGCCGGGAAGGCTTGAGTGACTTCAGCCTGCGTCTGAATCTGGATAAAGTTACCCAGCTTTATGATCCGAGCGAAAATCTTTCCCGGGCAATTCTTTATGCTATGGTCGGCCTGGATGAACTGCACAGTGGCGAGATTTATTTTGATCAGGTGCCTTTGCAGGAATTTATCGCGGATGGACCTCAGATTCGCAAATTGGGCTATGTCTTTGATGAGGGCATCATGCTGTCTAATCTATCCTTGAAAGAAAATCTGATGCTGCCTCTGCGCTGGCTGAATCCGCATCTGGATGAAGCCAGGATCGCTAGTAGTATCCAAAGCTGGATGCAGAGCTTTGAGCTGGACCTTGATCTCAACAAACGGCCTGTGGCCTATCATCCGGGGCAACTCAAACTCATGGGATTTGTGCGCACTCTCTTGATCGAGCCCAAGGTGATGCTCATCGATGACCCCTTCTTTTTACTGAATAAGATCGAGCGTAAAGTTCTGCTAAAAGTCTTAGATCAATTGCGAAAAACCTGCCCGATGCTCATTGCCAGCATCGATGATGAATTTGGCGTGGGATTCGCCGATGAGGTGATCGACCTTAGTCCTTTTGAAACTAATTTCAAACTTTTGTGATTCTTTCTTGACAAATTTGTGCCCTTCTAAAAGACTAATTTCATCTGGATAGATATATGAATTATAAGTTAGATCACACCAAAAAAATTGTCACACTGTTCATCACCATCCCAGTGTTGGTGATAATCATGGTCATCGCATTTATTGCGATCCGCCAAAACATGTTTGAAAAGCGCTTTCACTACAGCACTTCTTTGCAAAACGCTACCGGCATTTCTACGCAAACTGCGCTGTTGTACAAAGGTTTTGAGATTGGGCGGATACACAATTTTGAGCTGGGTGAAGACGGAGCCATTCACGTGGATTTCTATGTGCTGAAGCGCTATCAGCCCCTGATGGTGGAATCCAGCGTGATCTATCGAACTACTATTCCGATCACAAATAAGACCACTCTGGAGTATTTCAGAGCGCCCACAGAGCAAAAACCCCTGCCCGAAGGCAGTTATATAGTTTCCACAGATTTTGCCAAAGGCCGCGCGCTGCTTCGGGAATACTCTCCCAAAAGCAGCGATCCCATCGGCACGATAGTGGAGAATCTGGAAGCGCTGACCACAGAACTGAATAAAGATAATAATGCCGATAAAGGTGCACTCATGCGCATCCTGGTCTCGGCTGCCGACCTTTCAGAAAAGGCGGATATCACCTTAGACCTAATGAATGCAAACTTAAGCGAAATGCAGCAGCTCACCTCAAATCTGAATCAAGACCACAATCCGGAGGCCGGAGTAATCCTGAGAATAGTGAACAACCTGGCCGACATCAGTGAAAATATGGCAGGACAGGTGGGAGAAGTAAGGCGCCTGCTTGCCAGCGCAAATACTGCTGCTGCAAACTTTGCCGATCCCGACAGCCTGATCATCAAGATGTTAGACCCCACCGGTGAGGCTTTGATCCAGCCGCTGAGCACTTCTTTACATGCTTTGGGCGGGAGCCTCCAGGAGACCGAGAAGATCCTGGGAAGCCTGTCCCGATCAAATCCGGAGCTGCTGCTCATCATCAATAATCTCAATGAAACCCTCGCTGAGGCGAATAAGACCCTTCAAGCTTTGAACAATAACCCGCTTCTACGCGGTGGGATAGTGCCCTCCAGAATCAAGGCTTATGCTCCCGCAGGCAGGATAGATGAGGTTCCTGGTGAGAATTAGCACAGTTCTGACTTTGCTGCTATTGTCGCTGCTAACAGCCTGTTCCTCACCGCCAAAAGTGGTGCAAGCTCCCTCCAAAGCTGCAGCGGATGCTACCCTGCGCATGGCTCAGAATCTGGAGCAGAAACATCGACTTTTGGATAGCAGGCAGACCTATCAATCCGCCCTCGGGCAATATCGCTCTTTTGCCGATCTCAGAGGCGAGCTTTACTGCCTGGCCGGGCTAGCACGCGTGGCTTATATGCAGGGCGATATGGCCGAATATGACCGCCATTACGAAGCTCTGAAGTATCTGGATACCAGGGCAGATCAGGCGGGCTTTTACGTGCGGCTGCTGCTGGATATTTTCCGAATGCAAAAGGAGCAGCGTTATGACGAGATTCAAGCGCTGGCCAAGGATTCCTATGACTATCCTCTGCCCATCAGGATACAGATTCTTACGCACCGGCTGCAGGCAGATTCGTATCTTGAACCAGGACTGGATAGCAGCAGCTTTGCAGATCTCGAACGCCTCAGCAAAAGCTATCGCCGTCAGATAAAAAAGGACTTTACCGCAGATTCCTCAGTGCTTACTTCGGCATTATACGCCATGGGCTATCATCTCTTTGTCAAATCTGATTACTATGGCGCCAGAGGCTACATTGACGAGGTGGTAAGGCTGGACGCATTGTATGAGGACTATCCAGCTCTGGGCTATGCCCATTGGCTGCGCGCCAGGATTCATGAGGGAAATAAAGATCACAGGCAGGCTACAACGGATTACATCTGTGCCAGGAAGATCTTTACACACTTTGAAAATTCAGAAATGCTTGCCAGGACAGACGCTGCCCTAAGGCGTCTGGAAGGAGAACGACCATGAACATGACAGGAAAGAAAGCCCTGATTTTGGGCATCGCAAATAAACACAGCATCGCCTATGGCATCGCCCGGACTCTAAAGGAGCAGGGCGTGGATATGGCGATCAGTTATGCCGGAGCCTCCCTGGCCAAAAGGGTGCATCCCATCGCTGAAGAATTGGGGGTAGATCAGCTCTTTGAATGTGATCTGAGCAAAGATAACGATATCAAGAATATGATCAGCATTTTGGCCGAGCAGTGGGATACTATAGATTACATCGTGCACAGCGTGGCCTATGCGCCTACCAGTGATCTGAAGCTTCCCTTTCAGCAGATTAGCCGGCATGGCTTTCTCTCGGCGATGGATATCTCGGTGTATTCCCTGATAGCCGTTGTGCGGGAAGCGGAAGTGCTGCTGAAGCCTGGCTCTTCCGTGCTTACTTTGACATACTACGGAGGCCAGAAGGTGGTGCCCGGCTATGGCATAATGGGAGCAGCCAAAGCTGCCCTGGAATCCTCAGTGCGCTATCTGGCACACAGCATGGGCGAAAAGGGCGTAAGGGTAAATGCCATCTCCGCAGGCCCCATCCGCACCCTCTCTTCTTCCGCAATCGGCGGAGTAGCCCAGATGCAGCGCCGCATCGAAAAATCAGCCCCCTTAGCCAGAAATATTGAACAGGAGGATATCGCCAAAACCGCATTATACCTGCTTTCAGACCTTGCCTCAGGCGTCACAGGAGACATAGTCTTTGTGGATTCAGGTATATCGATAATGGCTTATTGAATATGAAACTCTTTATAAACGCCTCCCTGCCCACCAGCTCCGCCGCTCTGAAGCGGGTGAACATGCTTTTTGACCAGCAGATCAAAAAGATCTCTGCTGATGACATCGAAACCGAAGAAGAGCCTGAGATCATCGATCTCAAAGGTCGAATCTTATTACCGGGAGCCATAGACATCCACAGCCATCTCTGGGCTAAGAAGAAAAGCCTTGCCCAGGACCTGGCCAAAGCCACAAAAGCTGCGCTCAAAGGAGGATGGACCACTTTGGCCGAGATGAGCTATCATAGCGATATGCCCATCTTCGATACCTCCGATCTCAAAAAGTGCATCTCCGCCATGAAGGGCAATATCCATACCGATATGGCGCTTTGGGCACATGTGGATGTTACGGACTATCCTTACTACGCAGAAAGCGCTCAGGAGCTCTGGGCCAAAGGAGTGGCGGGAATTGCCCTCATGACTCCTACTCCCAATGAAGATATCACCGCGATGGATTTCAACGAGATTATGGACCTCTTTATGGACATCTATGAAAGCGATACATCATTCTCCTTCCAGGGCTATGATGTGGATAACCATAATTTCTACACCTTCGAATCCCAGATGGACGGCATCAAAAAGATCCTGAGGCGAATGCAGGAAAACCCCATCCACATCCCCCGTGTATCTTCATACCTTACCATAGAATTTATCAATACCATCTCCAAGCGCAGCGACATCTCTTATGCCCTGAATATGATGGATATGATGGGCTGGCTGCAGCCGGATGTCTTTAGCTCCCCCTGGGCCTGCGATTTTCATGAGCATCATGATCTGCTCTATGAACTGCTGCGCACCAAGAAGCTCTATTTGCTTTCCAATAGTTGCTCTACGGTCAAGGCCGAGGATGAGCTATTTGCCGGCAATGCTCCCGAACTGATGGAATACAGCTATCTCTGGGTGCTTTCAGAGCTCTGGAAAACCCACAAAGTCCCCCTTTCAACCTGCATCAAAATGACCAGCGAGAATCCGGCCAAGCGCTTGGGAGTCTATCCTTACAAAGGACGTATTGACGTGGGTTCTGATGCGGACTTTGTGGTCTATAATCCCGAAGAGACCACTACTATTACCAGCCCCAAGGGCGTGCAGATCGAGCTGAGCGGAGCTATAGAATCCGTGTGGCTCAGAGGCCGAAAACAAGACCCGGACAGCCCGCCCCAGGGAGAATTTGTAATTCGTAAAAATAGCCCCAAACGCAGGCACAACAAGCGCTCCTGGGTTTGATGACCGAAAGCCCAAAACCTGCAAGAACCAAGCAAAGGACTAAATATATGAACGAGCAACTCAAATACCTACAATCTGCCCTGCAGAAGAACCCCGAGCTGAAATACACTCTGGTCTTGAATCTGTGGCAGACCGACTTTCTGCGCTTTTACCAAAGCCAGACCAATTACAATATTTCCAAAGACAGCAGCAGCCTGAACGCCACTCTCTACAAGGGCAAGAAGTCCTGCAGCTTCAATATAGACCATCCCGATCATCCCAAGATCGATGCAGCTCTTGCGGCCGCTCTGGAGATGATAGATGCCATGCCCGAAGACCCAGATTTTGTGGATATAGAGGATGATCTCACCCTGGCCGAGCCACGCCAGATCGTAAACAATATCGAGGCCTTCAGTCTGGATAAAAAGACCCGCTTTCTGAATGATCTCGCCACCCGCGCTGCCCAATATGATTTTGAGCTATACGGCACCTTTATCTGCAATTATCAGCGCTATCACCTGCTGAATAGCAACGGCCTGGACAAAACCAGCACTCTGTCTCCCATCTATCTGGAAGTAAAAGCGGTGCACAAGGACAGTCAGGTCACAGTGCTTCAGACCTTTGGTGCAGATGATTTCAAGCATTTTGACGAAGCCGCCTTTGGAGAAAGCCTGCTACGCAAGATCGTTCTGGGGCAAAACCCGGTGGTAGATGTTCAGCCCGGCGAATATGAAGTGATCCTGGCTCCTCGCTGTGTGGCGGAATTTGCTCAATACCTCAGCTTTGGCATGCGGGCACAAGCTGTGGACAGTCACAACAGCTTCTTTGAAGGTAAGGTAGATCAAAAGCTTTTCCCCGCCATGTTCAGCCTCACGGACGACCCTGCCGATCCCCGCATGATCCGTATGGATTATGGCGACCAGGGACATATCTACCGTCCTTTGAAGCTCATTGAAGGTGGCTATTTCCGGGCCTTTATGTGCGGACAGTATTTTCATCATAAACTGGGTCTGCCCAAAAATGGCAATCTCGGCGTCTGCCTCAAGGTCGATTGCGGAGCTGCCAAGCTACCGGATATGATAGCTTCTGTAAAGAAAGGGCTTTACATTTCCAGCCTGCACTATATGAACTTTATCAATGCCCGCGAGACTTCGCTTACCGGGCTCACCAGAGATGGCACCTTTTTGATCGAAGACGGCAAGATCACCAAAGTGGTTAACAACCTGCGTTTTACCGAGCGGATTTCCAGAATCTTTGAAAACCTGATTGAACTCGAAGATACTGCCCAGACCATTCCCTTTTCCGGGAACTACGCAGAATTCAGCGTGAGCTCTGCCAAGGCGCCCCATGCCCGGGTAAAGGGCTTTAATATCAGCTCTTCCACCAGGACTATATAGGAATTTCATTATGAAAGAAAAGATACAAAAGATCATCGAAAACTTAGCCGCTCCGGATGTCAGCTTTGCCGATGTCCGCATTACTTTTACAGATTACGAAAGCATCTTCTTCATGAATGCCAACCTCAGAGATTACAGCAGTAGCAAAGGCTCACCCGCCATCGGCATCAGAGTCTTGATAGATGGCTGCTTTGGCTTTGCAGGCTCCAAAGACCTCAGTGATGCCAGCATCCAGAGGCTGATCTTTAGAGCCCGTGCCAATGCCATTCACGGCGCCAAATTCCAAAAGGAAAAGCTGACTTTCCCAGAGCTGCCCGCAGTATCCGGCGAATATGAATACAAACCTGAAATCGATCCCTTTGCCATGCCCAAAGCCGAAAAGCTGGACTATTTGCAAAGGCTTGCCACCGCTATCAAACCTGCCGGTAAGATCGTGCATTCCTATGCCGCAGGCCAGTTTGAACGTCAGGAAAAGTACTATGCGAATAGCGAAGGCAGCTTCAATCACATGATAGTCACCAATACCCTGCCTATGATGATGGTTGTGGCCTCCGATGGCAAACAGACCCAATCCCGCACCTGGCCCGGACACATGAGTGCCGGCCGCGCAGGATTTGAGCTCTTTCATCAGCAGAGATTTGAGGAAAATACCGAGCGCATCATACAGGAAGCCACTGATTTGCTTTCTGCCGATGTGATTACCGAAGAAAAGGCCGATATCATCATCGGAGCAGGCCATCTGGCTCTGCAATTGCACGAATCCGTAGGTCATGCCACCGAAGCAGACCGCATTTTTGGCCAGGAAATATCCTATGCCGGCAAGACCTTTGTAAAACCCTCCATGCTGGGCAAGTTCAAATACGGCTCTGACATCCTGAATATATACAGCGACAGCACCGATCCCAGAGGGTTGGGCTACCACCTTATGGACGATGAAGGCGTACCCGGCCGCAGAGTGGATATCATCAAAAAAGGCATCCTGATGGACCAGCAAAGCTCCCGCCATATCGCTCACAAACTGGGCTTGCAGCCTTCTTCAAATATGAAGGCCTCCTTTGCCGATGATTTCCCGCTGGTGAGGATGACCAATCTCTGCATCGCCCCCGGAAAAGGCAGCCTGGAGCAGCTGATCGCCAGCACCCAGCGCGGCTACTTCCTGGACTTTACCAAGACCTGGAGCATAGATGACAACCGCAATAACTTCCAATTTACCACCGAGATCGGCTATAAGATCCACGATGGCAAGATAACAGGCATAGTAAAAGAGCCCACCTATTTTGGCATCACCCCGGAATTTTGGAATGCCTGTGACGCCATTTGCGGGGAAGAGGAATGGGCTTACCACTCTACCTTCCACTGTGGAAAAGGCGAACCGGGACAGGTCATGCGTTTGTCTCATGGTGTGGCTCCGGCGCGTTTCAGAGATATCAATGTCAGCGTGAAAATGTAGATAATAGAACGCAGATTTGACCGATCGAACGGATTATTACGATTTATCGTAGAACGGGGATTGGCTCACTCGTTGGATTGGCTTACTCGCTGGATTGGATGCGTCTCGCATCCAGCAAGGCCTTAGGCCTTGAAAAACGAGCATGTCCCGTGCTCTGCAGGCGAGACTCCTGCAATCCAGCTTCCATTTTGCGCAAGGCAAAGCAGGGCTTTAAACAAGCTCCGGTGTAGCGTAAGGCAGGCTGAAATAAACCGTGCTACCCCCGTCTAAACTGCTATCTGCCCAGATATCTCCATCGTGATACAAGATGATCTTTTTTACCATGGCCAATCCCATGCCGCTTCCTTCAAATTCCTGCGGGGGGTGCAGCTTTTGGTAGGGATCAAAGATCTTCTCTTTTTGAGCAGGATCAAAGCCCACTCCACTGTCCCGGATATAATACATCACCATATCGTCTTTGAGTTCACAGCCGATGTGGGTCTCATGCCTGGCCGCGGGAAGGGAGAATTTTACCGCATTCTCAATCAAGTATTTCCATACCAGTTCGATCAAAGCAGCATCTCCCCGGCAAGGCAAAAGAGAATCCACAGTCACCGAGAAGCTTTCCGGCACATGGCTCAGCTGTCTTTGAACGATGTCTTTCATATTCAAAGTCTCTATTTGCAGGGTTTTGTTGATCTTCTGAGTGAACTTCAGTAGCTCGCGGATCACCTCGTCCATGCGGATAGCCATGGCTCTGATGCCCAGCAGGATATCTTTTACTTCCGGTTGCAATTGGGCTTCATAATCCTCTTCCAGGGTTTTGGTGTAGCCGCTGATTTTTTGCAGAGGAGCATGCAGATCATGTTCCACCAAATAGGAGAAGGATTCCAGTTCCTTCAGGATATGTTTCAGCTGATCAGTGCGCAGACTCACCTGTTTTTCCAGTTCCCTGGCATGGTCTTTGCTCTGCTGGATCATATCCAAATGATTCAGGATTATAGTCAGCTGATTGGCAAATTCTTCACCCGTTTTGATGTGTTCCCTGGTAAAAGCATCCTTTTTGTCCGAGCAAAACCAGAGAAAGCCTATCAGCTCATCTTGCACCATCATCCCATTGTACATAAAGGATTGCATGCCTTCCTTGATCAAAGCGGCGCGAATCGGCATATTCTTTTCCTGGATAAGGGTAGATGTATCTGAGACCACGTAGTTATGAGTGCTTTGAAGCTGTTTTTTAAATTTTGAACTAAAGGGGAAATGATCTTTGGTATTCAGATAGCGATGCCGCATCTCCGGCTTGCTTAAGGCCAAAAAGTGGACATGTTCATCCTTTATAGAACTTACCATTAGGATTTTGAAGGGAATCAAAGCTTGTAGCTGCTTCATGGCATCATTACAGACCTGCTCAAAAGGAAGGTTCTTCAACACAATGCGGTCCAGCTCCCGCAATACCTCAAGCCGAATAGAATAGCGTTCTCTTTGTTCTCTTAAATGGGTACGGTCCGTAATGTCTCTCATCGCGGCAAGCAGCTGAGTCTCTTGCTTTTCTCCGCTGAGCGTAGTGCTATTGATTTCCAGGGTCTTAATCTGCTGCTTTGCATCCCAAACCTGCATTGTATAAAGTCTGGTACCCGTAAGTCCTTCCCGGCGTTCTTTGGCATAGTTTTTCAGCAGTTGATGATATTCCGGCAGAACAAACTGGAGAATCGATACTTTCTCCTCTTCCAATGGTTTCAGCCCAAAGAAATCCATCGTCATTTGATTTGCATAATAAACTCTGCCCGTGATGTCATGCAGGATGATCATGTCTTTGGTGGTTTCTGCCAAAAGCCGGTATTGCTGCTCGCTTCTTTCCAGTTTATCATTTTTATGCTGACGCTGAATTCTGCGCGCCAGTATCTTCCCCAAAACCACTGTAGCCAGAGGAAATATCACTAATATCGGAACCGATACAGCATGGATTACATCCCACCTGACTTCCTGAGGTAGAAATAGCATAAAAAAAATCATAAAGATGTGGGTTACCACTCCCAGTTGATAAAATTCCATGAAGCTGTAAGGAGATACTCGACGCTTATGCCAGAACCGCCATAATAGCCCCATGACTATGGCGCTGATGGTGGTGGCTATTCCCGTGTAAACTCCGTATCCGCCTGCTAATATCCTGAATGTAATCGCCATTATACCACTGATGATGACAGGGATAGCTCCAAAAAATAAGGCTGCCAGGCTAAAGAGTATGGTGCGTGAATCAAGGACTATGCCCGGCTGCATCTCCAGGGGGGTGCTCATGATAGCCAGAGTAATGACGCCTAAGATTAACCCGGTGTAAACTTTGGTGATCTTACTGTCGTCAAAATGACCGGTAACAATGATGTCATAAATGATAGACAAGCTCAATAAAAAGGCCGCATTATACATCAAACTTTTGAAAATCTCATAAAACATGATCACCTCACAGTTTACATTTTCCTGATTATATAAGAAAATTATTTAATGATTCAACATATTCCAAACTCTATTATGTTGTCAAGAAGGATTTTGAAACTGAGGGGTTTATTGGTGGTATAGAACGCAGATTTGATCGATTGAACGGATTGGGACGATTGGGATGGAACGCAGATGGGGCGGATTTGCAGCATTAAAGAGGGGATTTTTCGTAGCTGGAGGTGAGAATAGAACGCGGATCGGGCGGATATGCGCGGATTTGAGGGG
>JALNWR010000064.1 GCA_023230795.1 Candidatus Cloacimonadota bacterium | reverse complement strand
TGGCGAAGTTGCCGAAAGATCGTAGTTTGTTACTGAAGGTGACCAGCTTAGTTGCAGATATCCTGATGTAATCGACCAGTTTGATTCTAATGTCCAACCCTGGTTCGTGTCAAAAGGCTCTTCGTAAAAGACGCTTTGTCCCCAAGCAAAAGCAGCGACGACCATGAACATGGCCACGAGCATTGCTTTAAGTAAACATTTTTTCATGTTAACTCCTTATTTATTTTGTTAAGAATTTGGTTTTTTACCTTAATATAGGATTCGTAGGTGATTACAAACCCAATTTCATTTCGAAATTATGTTCCAAAACAAGACCTTCATAAACGGTCTTAATTATTACAGTTTAAAACTCATTGTCCTTAATATCGGCGGCTATACTGAGATGTCTGCTGCCAGATTAACGGACTAAACTACACACTATGCACTTCAAGTACAGAACTTAACTATACTATCACTATTTATGCGTTCCAGAATTCTGTCAAGGAAGAAATTAAGCCATTCCTTCTTCTTTAATAGATATCCCGCTTTCAGCAGGGTCATAGTCTATGTAGATGGCCTTGTTTTCGGCCAGGCCTGTAGCAAGCAATTTCCGGGCTAACAGATCCTCCAGCTCTCTTTGTATGGCTCTTTTCAGAGGACGGGCACCGAACTGAGGATCAAATCCCAGCTCTGCGATATGCTCTACCAGGCGCTCACCGAATCGGAGCTTGATTTCCTGCTTTTCCATCCTCTGAGCCAGGATATCAAGCTGAAGCCCCACGATAGCTTTGATCTGCTCTTTGTCTAACCTGTGGAAGATGATGATATCATCCAGGCGGTTGAGAAATTCCGGCCGGAAATACTCCCGTAATATATTCATCAGCACAGGCCGCAATTCGTCGATCTCGCCCTCATGGGCATAAATCTCCTGACTGCCGATATTTGAGGTGAGGATGATCACGCTGTGGCGAAAATCCACAGTTCTGCCTTTGCCATCGGTAAGCCGGCCTTCATCCAGAATCTGCAAGAGCAGGTTGAATACATCGGCATGCGCCTTTTCGATCTCGTCAAAGAGGATCACGCTATAAGGTCTTCTGCGCACGGCCTCTGTGAGATAGCCGCCTTCTTCATAGCCCACATATCCGGGAGGAGCACCGATGAGCCGCGCCACAGAGTGACGCTCCATAAACTCGCTCATATCAAGGCGCAAAAGCGATTTTTCGGTATCAAAGAGATAGCTGGCCAGGGTCTTTGCCAGCTCCGTCTTCCCCACTCCCGTAGGGCCTAAGAAGATGAAGGAGCCGATGGGACGATTTTCATCGGAAAGACCGCTGCGGCTACGGCGAATAGCATTGGCCAGAGCAGTGATGCCTTCTTTTTGGCCTATCACTCTCTGGGCCAGCACTGCTTCCAAATCCAGCAGTTTCTTCATCTCACTGGCGGCCAGTTTGGCTACCGGGATGCCTGTCCATTTAGATACTACTTCTGCGATCAGCTCTTCATCCACCTGCTCGCGCAGCAAGGTATCCTCATTGGCCATATTTTGCTCGCGCAGTGCCGCCAGCTCCTGCTGTTTTTGATTCAAGCTGCCATAGCGAATCTCGGCGGTTTTTTCATAGTCGCCTTCCCGCTCAGCTTTTTCCTCGGCAGATTTGAGGCTATCAATCTCCTCTTTCAACGCCCGGATCTTTTCCAGGCCGGCCTTTTCGTGTTCCCACTGCATTCTCATGCGATTGCGGTCTTCCCCCAGGGTGGCCATTTCTTCTTTTACCTTGCTCAGCCGGCTTTGAGACAGCGGATTGGTCTCCTTGGCCAGAGAGAGCTTTTCGATCTCCAGCTGACGCAGACGGCGCTCGATCTCATCCAACTCCGAAGGCATGGAGTCTATCTCCAAACGCAAAAGGGAACTGGCTTCGTCGATCAGATCGATGGCCTTATCCGGGAGGAAACGATCTGCAATATAGCGGTCTGAAAGCGTGGCGGCGGCTACTATAGCACCATCGGTGATCTGCACTCCGTGGTGCACTTCATACTTTTCTTTGATGCCCCGCAGTATGGATACGGTATCCTCCAAGGTGGGCTCATTGACCATGATCGGCTGAAAGCGGCGCTCCAGAGCGGCATCTTTTTCGATGTATTTACGGTATTCGTCGATGGTAGTGGCTCCGATGCAATGCAGGCTGCCGCGTGCCAAAGCGGGCTTCAGCATATTTGAAGCATCCACAGAGCCTTCTGCAGAACCGGCCCCCACCACAGTGTGAATTTCATCTATAAAAAGGATGATCTGCCCGTTGGATTTTTCCACTTCCGAGAGCACAGCTTTCAGGCGCTCTTCGAATTCTCCGCGAAATTTGGCACCGGCCACCAAAGTAGCCATATCAAGCTCCAACAGGTCTTTGCCCAGGATATTCTCCGGCACATCGCGCGCTACTATCCGACGGGCCAAACCCTCGGCAATGGCAGTCTTTCCCACCCCCGGTTCGCCGATTAAGATGGGGTTGTTCTTTCGCCGGCGCGAAAGTATCTGCATGGTGCGGCGAATTTCTTCATCGCGCCCAATCACCGGGTCCAGCTTCTCCATGCGGGCCAGACGGGTGAGATTGCGGGCGTATTTTTCCAAAGCCTGATACTTGGCCTCGGGATTTTGATCTGTCACGCGCTGATTGCCCCTCACTTCTTTCAAAGCGCTGAGTAGCTTATCGGTAGTAAGCCCCTGTGATTTAAGAGTCCGGGCAGCTTCACCCTTGCCGCTGAGCAAAGCCAGAAGGATGTGCTCTCCACTGATGTAATCATCCCCCAGCCGGTCTGCTTCCTTTTCTGCGGCATGCAGGATGTCCAGAATCTCTTGCGCCAGATAAACCTGGCCGCCCTGGACTTTGGGCAGCTTTTGCAAGGCAGAATGAATCTGCCGGCTCAGCTCCTCTTCGGAAATCTCCAGCTTAGCCAGGATGGGGTGAATCAAAGCTTCAGGCTGCTGCAGCATCGCCGTCATCAGATGCAAATCCGTGATCTGCTGATGGCCGTTCTCTGTAGCCAGCTCTTGCATGGCGCTGATAAGTTCTTGACTTTTTATGGTTAAACGTTGCGTATTCATAACTTTACCTCCTAATGGTCAGCGCCATATTAAGGGGGCTGGATAATCTGTCAAGGAAAACTTAGCAGTCTCGGTGCGGGTTTGCTAAGAGCAGAGCTTGCTCGATTGACCCCCGTACCGGAGCTTGCGTAACTCCGGTTTGGATCTCGCAAAAGAATGATACTATTGAATGGCGTAGAAGATAGGCGCTAAGGAAAGATGTGAATGAAAGATGCGGAGGGAAGGTGCAGAGGAAAGATGCGGAGAAATGATGCAGATGAGAAGATACAGATGAGAAGATACAGATGAATGATGCGGAAGAAAGATGCGGAGGAAGATGCGGGTGAAGATGCGGGTGAAGATGCGGAGAGAAGATGCAGATGAGAAGATACAGATGAAAGATACAGATGAAAGATACAGATGAGAAGATACAGATGAATGATGCGGAGGAAGATGCGGAGGACATACATCCTCCTTAAAAGACTTTAGCTGGCGGCTTTAGCCGCCATTGACGAGGCTGCTACACGCGACAAGACTTTTTCCCCGCCTTTGAAGGCGGGGCACCCGCAGCTATCTTTTCTATTCCCCTAAGCGGGTTTGATTTGGCAGCGAAAAGGACGTAATCAGATCATCAATCCTCTATATAAACAGATGGGACTCAATTCGTAGTACACCTGTATAATCAGATAAGACTCAATTCATAGTGCGCCTGTATAGTCCATTGTAAATTCGAAGATATAGGTCCGTGTGCCTGGCCTTCAAAGGCCAGGAAAAAGTCTTGGCTGGATAGCTGCTCCGCGATGTGCCGGTTAAAACCGGCACCTAAAGTCTTTCAAGGAGGGTAACTCTAAGGTCTTTCAAGGAGATCGGGGGCAATCATCTACTACATTGTGGAGACAATCTTTGCGGAGGAGCGGGGACCTCCGGCTACAGGTACAGGAGCTTGCATAGCTCCGTTTTGCACTTCGCTGGATTGGCCTTCTTGCTGGATTGGCCTTCTTGCTGGATTGGATGCGTCTCGCATCCAGCAAGGCCAGAGGCCTTGAAAAATGAGCACGTCCCGTGCTCTGCAGGCGAGACGCCTGCAATCCAGCAAAGCCGCATGAACCTGAAAACTTCAAAACTTCAAAACTTTAAAACTTCAAAACTTTAAAACTTTAAAACTTTAAAACCTGAAAACCCCAAAACAAAAAGGGCAGACCAAAGTCTGCCCCTATAATACATGGCTGGGATGGAAGGACTTGAACCCTCACGTACGGAACCAGAATCCGCTGTCCTACCATTAGACGACATCCCAGCATTATATAATGTTTGGCTGGGCAGGGAGGATTTGAACCCCCGGATGGCAGGACCAAAACCTGCTGCCTTACCGCTTGGCGACTGCCCAACTCAAAAACAAATATGGCGGAGAGGGAGGGATTCGAACCCTCGGTAGGCTTTTGACCTACATACGCTTAGCAGGCGCACACCTTCAGCCAGCTCGGTCACCTCTCCAGGTATATTATCACTTCTATGTAGTGGCGGAGGATGAGGGATTCGAACCCCCATGGGCAGAACCCGGCGGTTTTCAAGACCGCTGCCTTACCAATTAGGACTAATCCTCCACGTGGTCCTTTCCTTAAATTTGGAGACTGAATTTTTGTCAAGCTGATTCTTGTGCAAAGCGCATGAAGACCCTGCCTGAATTGTCCGGCATTACCGCCAAATCCCTGTATCCAAGCATGATATAGCTTCTATCCACATACACCCTGAATTTGATTTTACTTCCGCAATAAATAGCCTTCCCGGCTGTCTTCGCCGGAGCTTTTTGGCAATATAATCTCTGCCCGGGACTCGTCGGCACGTTCCTTTGGGAAAATCAGAATCCCCCATCTTGGAGTCCTCTTTCGCCCAAGTTGATTTTAATTCGTTTTTAACTCGAGTCCACTCGAGGCTTCGAATCAGCTCGAGTTAAAAACGAATTGACTGCAAGTCCAAAGCTAAGGCGAGAGGCAGGCTAAACAGCTGCGGACAATGCTCCTGCTGTATATGATAGGCTTATAGTAAAAATCCCCGGAGGCACAGCTCCGGGGATATTATCTTTGTTACTTTAGATTATTTCATCAGGATCATCTTGTTGGACTGGCTGAAGCCCTGGCTCTGCAGGCGATATAGGTATAAGCCTGAGGAGACCGGGCGTCCCTTTGCATCGCGTCCATCCCAGATCAGATTATGCTGGCCGGCGTTGAATTCGGTATTTGCCAATTGGCGCACCAGCTGACCTTTGGAATTGTAGATCTTGAGGCTGGCAGGGCCTGCCTCGGCCAGGGTAAACGAGATGGTGGTGGTGGGGTTGAAGGGATTGGGATAGTTTTTACCCAGCGCAGTCTGCAGACCGGGAGTGTGCTCGTCTTCATTACCCACCCAGGGGAAGGTAATCTTCATGACAGGAGTAGCAGCGCCTTCTTCGTCCATATAGACAGCAAGCACGTAGTATCTGTAAACTCCGTGCAATTCCAGCACTTCGGTATATGAGGTTTCCTGGGTTTCCAAAGCAAGCTCAAAGGGTCCGCTATCAAATCTGCGATACACTCTGTAAGCAGAAATCGGGAATATAGGTTCCGTCGGTGGAGCCCAGATGATCTGCATGCTACCGGTATCGTTATCCACAAAGACACTGGGAAGGTCCACAGCGGGCAGATTAATAAGGGTGAATTCCGCTGTAAATACCGGAGCTTCTACATTGATAGGGATGTTGTTTGAAGTGGAATTCTGATGTCCGGGCAGGCTGGCCGTTACCGAATGGGTGCCATTGGGCAGATACAATCTGAAATTGCCATCGCTCTTGGGATTGGTGGCATAGCGTCCCGAAGACATCACGGTGGTCAGGCTGGGATCGACCGTTGAAGTCAGATACACAATGCCATCTACAAAACCAGTCTTGAGATTTACATCGGTGAGCTCAAAATCATCGATATACCAGCCGGGACCGGTAATTGAGCCATTTGAGCCGAGGCGGAACCGGAATTTCACTTCCTCGCCCGCATACTCTGCAAGATCGAAGGAAGCACTCACCCAGCCGCCGCTATTGCCAGTCCAGCCAGGTTCGGAATTCAAGCCCGGGATGGCGGAGCCGTTGTAAGCTCCGATGGGAGAGATCACGGTCCAGCTATTGCCGTTATTGGTCGAGATGGCTACATTTACGCCGTCGTAACTCTCCTCTACAGAGTAGTTGTGCATAAAGTTCAATTGGCTACCATCTCCCAAAACGTAATTTGGGGTAAAGAGGTGATATTGCACATTGATGGGATACTCGCCGCTGAGGTTGGTAGCCCATACTTTGCTGCCGCTATAGGCATCCACGTTCTCGGGCTCTCCCCAGACCCAGCCGGTTTCAGAGACGAATCCGCCGTTATTCAGCTCAAAATCATTCTCCACATTGGGCAGATTGTAGGGAATATGCAGAGTTACATCTACAGGTTCTCCGCTGAGAGGGCCGGTGGTAAAGTGCAGGGGCAGATAGCCATCTTCTTCGGTCACGCCGGTAAAATCAAGATCAAAGACAATCTGCATGATCTGATTTCCAGCGACCAGAGGAATACTCTGCTCGGGATTTGTAATGCTGAGATTGGGCACAGTGCTATCCAGGCTGACCTGGACATCGCGGGCATCCACGACGCTGGCATTACGCAGGTTGATGATCAGCTTCACCGCTTCATCGGTATCGATCACGCCATTAAAATTGCCTTCATAATCTGAGATGAGGAAAGAATGATAGCGCAATTGAGCTGAATCTACCTGTATGCTGAACGAGCGATTCCAGACCGCTTCACCAGCCTCAACTCTCAAAGCAAATTGGATCACCTGGCCGGCAGGGCAATCCTGACTGACCGTGAAGGTGAAGGGGGTGCGGTTTACACCGCTTTCTCCTGCATCCAGAGGGAAATAATTTGATTCGGCATTTTGGATGGTCACGTATTCGTTAGTCGTGCTGAGAGTGGCGGTGATGCTATCGGCCAACAGATTCCCAGAGTTTTCCAAAAGCACTCCCAGATTCTGGCTTTCGCCGGGCTCTACCACGTTGTTTGGATCGTCCAGATAAGTGGCAGCGATCAGCAAATTAGCCGCTTCGTAATAGGTGGGAACGTTTGTAATGTAAAGCGCTTTACCGTTTGAAAGTGGGGCTGCGGCGGTGGGATAAAGGTTATTGAAGGTATATTCCAGGCCGTGAGCGCCGGAATGGTCTTCTATCCCAATGGTGCAATAGTTTCCATGTCTGTTACCTGATTGGGAATTGACGTTATTGAAGGTATGATACTGGAACTTGATGGGGCCATCGCCAAGGCTGGTATTATAGGTAGCCTGATCATAAAGTATCACCTGGAAAGTTTCCGGAGAACTGCCATTTTTACCATTGTACATATTGTACCACTCGATGATAAAGGAATGGTTGCTGCGATCAAACATAGTGTAAATGCCGCTGCCGGAATGGGTGGCGAGATCATCCCAGAAGGGAGCGATCATGGGGCTAGGGCCCATGGCGCCGGGCAAGCGGAAGTTTCTAAATTCAGCATTTTCACTGACGCCCATAACGATAAAACCATTGGAACATACCGTGATCTGATCGTAGAGCCGACCATAAAACTGGAAGGGGAAAGGCAGATTGACCACGGCAAGAGACTGAGCCCCAACCTGGTCTCCTTCATTTCCGCCATTGAAAACATCCGAAATCGGCAGGGCTGTACCCAGACCACCTGCCTGAGTGGCTATCTCCAGCCAGGAATATTCCGCTACTTCAGGATAATCCACATCAGTCCAGTCATAGAGCACATAACCATAGGCATCCGGGCCTAAAGGATCAGTTTGGGAAACTTGTCCCACGGTGAGGGTGAAAGGAACTATCTGCTCAAAACCGCTGTCATTATACAGCTTTACATACATGGGCATGACCATGCCGGGCAGGGTTTCTGGACGCTGCCACACCGAGAAAGGCTCGGTCTCGGAACTGCTGACGGTCTGGTCCAAAGGCATGTATCCCACGTAGGAGGTATTGCCGACCACCGAGATCAGGTCGTTTTCGGTATAAAGCCGGGCCTGGATGTTGTTAAGCTCGGCAGCTCCGATATTCTTCAAAGATATGCTGATATTTGAGGTCTCACCAGGGTCCAGGATGCCATCTGAATCATCAAGGATGCTGAGCTCTACAAATATGATATTAGCTGCTTCCACCGGGATAAATTCAGATACTTCATAGCTTATCTCGTTTGAATCCGTAAGGTTTAAATGCAACCTGAGCATGGTTTCATCCGGGGTGGCAGGGTCCACTTCGATTACTATCGGCGTGAGGTTGTTGCCGGTGGCTCCACCCAGGATGGCAGGATATTCGATATTGGCAGAGGAGATGTTTATCCAGGGACTATCCGAGCTCACAGAGCCGGTAATGCCAATGATGGTTTCTGTGCCGGTATTTTTGAGACCAAAGAAGACCTCTACTGTCTCTCCTGCAGTGACAATGCCATTTTCATTGCCTTCAGATGCACCCTGATTGTCGTCATCGATAACTATCGCGGCAGGAACCAGAGTGGGGATGTCCACGATGTCTATAGCGCTTTGCAGAGGTTTAAAATTATGTTTGCTTACTGTAAGAGTAGCTTCTCCGGCGGTCATGGTTTCCGGCAGGATAAGGATCACGTTGCCTTCTACATCGGTATAGCCGCGGCTGAGGATGACCTGTCCCTGAGACAGCACCACCGAAGCGCCTTCAACCGCAAGTCCGATACTATCTGTGACCGCTACATCCAGGAGGGTAAGCCCCAAAGGAATCTCGTCTATAGTATCCATTTCAAAGAAGTTTGGAATGCCGGTAAAGACTTCCATGGTGGGGTCTCCCATCAGGTTGCACCAGTGGCTGAACTTTTCCACATTGGCGGGAGAGGAAACGCCAAAGATATCGTTGATATAGAGTCTGCTACGCAACAGCGCTTCGCCCATGGTGCGCATTTCGTGCACAAATATCCCATCAAATATCCCGCCGTGTATGACGTTGTTAAAAGTGGTATGCGTGCCGGATGTACTCATCCCTATGCCTGTTACGGCGCCTTTGGGAGCGGCCAGCGAGCCATAGCGAATAAAGGTCTCCATCTCAGAAGGACTGGAAGAGGCGAAGTTATTTGTGCCGCAGGTGATATTGATCGCATGTAAGAGTTTGGGGCCATTGAAGAGCGAGGATTCCGAAGGCGGACTGTAATCTATATAACCCCGGAAACTGTAAAAGCCCACACCCTGGTTGATGGCAGTATTTATCGTAGAGCTAAAGCTGCCAAAATCGGAGCCGTACCCTTCTGTGAAGGTGTAGTCCGGATTCACTTCCAGAGCCATCTCTTTGATGTATTTGCTGATGTATTGGACAGAGATGCCGGAAGGAGAGGTGTCGCCGATCAGAAGCATACGATTCAGCCAATCTGCTGTAGCGACATTGATGTCTTTTTCATAAAGATATATCTTCTGAAAAAGCACCAATAACTGGCTGATGTTCTCGGCAGATATGCGGCCTATAAAGACATCGCCCAGAGTATCTCCTGTATTCATGTGAGTATATTGATAATCTGTAGCACCGCTGGAATAAGAAAAAGCCGGAACGCTAAAGCTGCCAGAAGTATCACCAACTAAAATTACAAAGTCCGGACGTGTGGCAGGATTGCTGTAGCGATTCCGGATAAAGCTTTGGATGCTGGAGGTGGAAGACCCGGCCTGACTGGAAGAAGTATTGAACACATCCACATCTGCGCCTTTCTGACGCTTCCACAGCACATAGTTATCCAAAGCGGTATGGAAATTGGTATCGGTAGTATTGCCATGGATAATCAAGTAGCGGGGAGGGGTATCGGCATACATGATATCACGATAGTCATGATAGTTTTGGATCACGGCATCATAGAGTTTGTCAAAGCTTGGCGAGATATATTGCACCGGCGCTGGCAGTTCGTTTACACCGGCTTCATCGCTAAAGTTCACGCGGAGCTGGATATCGTCATATACGGTAAGTTCATTTGAACCTGCATTATAGCTAAAGGGATTGACCTGAATGGTAATGATCCTGAAATCTCTGAGGATCATAGGATCGCTGTATTCAATAACGGCAGAGGGATATGCGCCGCCGCCACCGTAATAATCTGTATTTTGCACAAAAGCCTTGGGACTATCAGGATCGTTACCTTCTTGCAGGGGAAAGGCGTTGTATTGGCTTAGGGTGCTGTGCTGTGCGTTTTGCACTTCGACAAACACCGAACCCTGATGAGGTATAGCGATGGTAGTAGTTATGACGGGCAATTCCGGCATTCCATCCTGCATCAGAGTGCCGGCATCGGGCAACTCTATTCTATGGAAAGTTTGTCCGTTCGTTGATTCTTTTTTAATCTCATAGTAAGGCAGAGTAAAGGATATATCCATCCCTGTCTGATCCTGTGCTTGAAATTCAAAGGCAGACTTATAGGAAATGGGAGCATTTGAGACTCCCGCAGCGAAAGCAAGCCCACAAACCAGGCTCACGAGCATTAGCATTGCAAATTTCTTCATTGTTTATCCTCTAATTGGATTTGATTTATCAGAAGGTAGTGCAAGTTCCGTTCCGAATCTAAATTAAAGATTGTTTTTTAAGCTCTTTTTATGGAGATAAAAGCTCATAACGAGGGTTATATATTCAGCCATTTATAGTCTGGTGAGCATCGCTACCATGGGGAATGTGAATGGACGGCAGGCTTAAAATGGGACCCCCAGCAGCCTCATTACAAATATTACGGGAGGGCGAACGACTCTGCCGATCAAGTTTATCCCCAAAAGGTTGGTGATGATGATGATGGCAAAAAGATAGATCATCCCTTTACGCTCCTGCGCGGTCCACTTGAAATAAGCCTGATCGGTGAGGAACATGCCCAGGACCTTGGAGCCATCCAGCGGCGGCACCGGAATCAGATTGAAAAAGGCCAGCAGCAGATTCAAGAAGATCACATAGCCCAGGATGTATTGCAGCAGTGGAATCTCACTAAAGAGATGAAAGAATATACTCAGCAGGATCGCGATCAGGACATTAGATGCCGGCCCGGCCAGGGCCGTGAGCCCGGAATCCCGCTTTAAGTTTTTGAAGTTATAGGGATTGAAGGGGACAGGCTTGGCATAGCCAAAGATGAATCCTGCGCTGAACCACAAGAGCAGCGGCAAGATGATAGTGCCAAAGATATCTACATGTTTTTTGGGATTAAAGCTCAGGCGTCCGGCTCTTTTGGCGGAATCATCGCCCAGGGCATAGGCCGCAAAGGCATGGCTTACTTCGTGGATGATGATGCTGTAAAAGACCATGCCTATTATACAGACAGTGCTGAGGGTCTTGACTATTTCTGGACTGATATTCATAGTTTCTTTATCTTGATAAATTTACGTTTGCCGGCACGGAGCACGGAGCCCTCTGCGGGAGTGATGGTGGCTTCAAAATCCGAGACCTTTTCTCCATCAAGGCTTACTCCCCCGCCTTTGATCAAGCGCTTGGCTTCACCGTTTGAGGAGCACAGACCGCTCTGCACCAAAAGTTGTACGATTTTGATCTGATGGTCTTCTACTATATATTCCGGGATGTCTTCCGGGATTTCTTTTTTGGAAAAGAGGCTTTCAAATCCCTCCTGCGCCGTTTCCGCCTCTTCTTGGCCATGATACAGCTTTACTATCTCCCGCGCCAGAGCCTTTTTCAGGATCATGGGATTCTCGCCGCTGTCCAGCCTGGCTTTTACTTCGGCCAGTTGACTCTCTTCATAAGTGGTGGCATAGCTGTAGTAATTCATAATCAGGCTATCCGGGATGCTCATCACTTTGCCAAATTTGTCGGCAGGAGTATCGAAGACGGCGATGTAGTTATTCAGGCTCTTGCCCATTTTGTTTACACCATCTGTACCCAAAAGGATGGGAGAGAGCACCGCGATCTGCTGCGGCATGTCAAAGTAACGCTGCATGTCTCTTCCGCAGAGTATGTTAAACTTCTGTTCAGTGGCGCCCAGCTCGACGTCGCTTTCCACCGCCACGGAATCATAAGCCTGCAAGAGCGGATACATCAGCTCGTGCATCCCCAGAGAAAGTCCCTGTTCATAACGACTCCGAAAGGAATCGTGCGCCATAAACTGGGCCAGGGTAAACTTGCCCATGAGCTTCAGCACATTCTCCAAACTCATTTTGCCAAACCACTCGGTCTGATAGCGGATTTCCGTCTGCTCTGGAATAAGAATGGTAAAAAGCTGCTCCATATACTTTTCGCTATTGCTGATGATCTGCTCATGAGAGAGCGGGGGACGGGATTCATCACGCCCGGTGGGGTCTCCGATCTGAGCGGTAAAATCGCCGATGATGATCACGCCGGTGTGGCCGAGGTCCTGAAATTCGCGCATCTTGCGGATGGGCACCAGATGTCCGATATGGACGTCATAGCCGGTGGGGTCTATACCATATTTGATCCTCAGCGGCTTGCCCGTCTTTTTGCTATCTGCCAATTTGGCTTTCAGCTCGTCCAGCGGAATGATCTCTTCCACGTTTTTACTGATGATTTTTAGTTCTTGTTCAAAAGCCATTTATTCTATCCTGTTCATTTTTTGAGAATTAGATGCATGCCATTCAAAAAGGGATATTTTGTCAAGAGAAAGCCGGAATTCAGGCATTCCCCCATTTTACGAGAGTCTGATTATGGACTGGTCGGTGTTTGCTATCTGAAATGCCGTCCCTACAGGACTCTATAACCTTGTTTAGCTGTAGGTTGCTATCTAAAATGGCGTCCCGATGGGACTCGGATTGGAAGGACATTAATGCTGGAATCATGAATCTTAACTGCCAAAAGTATAAACTGAAATACATAGGCATAGATGATAG
>JALNWR010000063.1 GCA_023230795.1 Candidatus Cloacimonadota bacterium | reverse complement strand
GCAGTTGGGTCGATATGGCCACTGTGGCAAACACTGCCAGTTCAGACGTCTATTTCCACCTTTACAGAAAGGACATTCCTGCTTACGACGGCCTGCCGTACGTACCAGGAGTACACCTCTTTGTAGATGGCGTAAACCATGGCGAATTGATCTGGGATGCTGCCAGTCAGAGCTGGTCAAATACCTTTGACCTTGCTCAAGGCGCTTACAACTTCGAATACTTCCTGGATCTGAACAACGATGGTATCATCAGTAATCTTGATGATAACGTTGCCCTCTCTCTGGGAGGCCTGAGTATGCGCAGCATCATGGATCCCAATGGCTTTACCAGTTTTGCGGTAACACCTTGGGTCTATAGCCTGAACACAGAAGACATCGCTGATGGCCTGTATGAGTTCCGCGCTGTTCCGATTGATGCAGCCGGCAATCCTCTGTTTAACTACGTAAGTCCATCTACCTGGCTGCACATTGATAACACCGCTCCTGCTACTGCTATTGAAAGCATCGGTGGCGTGGATCGTATCCGTGTAGCTCTGGATCAGAACAATGTAGATGTCTCTTATGAACAGCTCAAGCTTGCTGCCGATGTTAATGAACTTCTGGTAGCTCTTGATGATATCATTGAAGTAACTTACCAATATTCTGCTCAGGTTCCTGAAGCTACAATCAGACAATGGAACGATTTTGCCAGCAGCACAGCTATGGCCGGGAACTACATGGTAGATTTCGCCGTAGGTCTGGCCGGTGGCATACTTTCCCCTCTTACCGATGGTATCGACAACGATGCTGACGGTCTGGTCGATGAAGCTGACGAAGCTGAAGCAGTTTACTATCTGCGTGCAGTAGCTCGTGATTACGCTGGTAACTACTTCACTTCAAACGTGATCGAAGTAACCGTTGATGGCAATGCTCCTCTGATGCAGGTGCAGGATATCAATGGTGAATTGATGGCTGATACCGAGAATATCTTCATTATCCCCACCGAGGGAGACGTGACGATCACTGCTGTGGATATCACTCCTGATAGCTTCGATGGCCCAGTAGAAGCATACTTCGAATACATTTACAGGCCCACAGTAACCGCTGGCTGGTCTGCTCCGCAGCCCTTTGATGTCAACGACATCTGGCAGCCTGTGAATCTTGGAACTGCTTCTCAGATTCTGCCCGCAGCTTTGGTTCAGGAAGGTTATTTTGGCTTCCGTGCCGTGGCTCGTGACGTTCTGAGGAATATTAATATTGCCGCCGCTCCTTATACCTATGTGGTATTTGACGATGCCGACGGCTCAAACGCTCGTATCGTAAGCTTGGGTGCAAATCCTCTGGATAATAACAATCCGATTGATATTATCTCCTATGAATATGCATTCGCTCAGGCTTATACCCAATATAATGGAAACATCAACCTGTTAATCGATAACCCGCAAGAAATTAATACTGTGACCGCCAGATGGGCAGAAACCGAGAATGGCCCCTGGGTAAATATCAACACCGTAGCTACCAATGGTCAAGCCAACGTGATGATTCCCTGGACTGTTCCCGTGCTCACTCGTGCACCTTACATTTACTTGCAGGTGCAGGCTTATGATATCTATGCTAATACCGAAGCCTCAGACATAGTAAAACTCTATGTTGATACTATGGCTCCTGGTGCTGACGTGGTATCCTTTACCCATAGCGTAGAACCCGTAAGTCTTGCCAAAGTCCTTGATCAGGATGAAGACATCTCCATAACCCTTAACTATACTAACCTGCCCGAAAATGATCTGATCGACGTGAAAGACGTGACAGTGAGAATAGTGAAAGAAGACGGTAGCAGACAAGCTCTTGAGAACGTCAGCTTCACTGTTATAAACTCACCTGCGCATTCCACCTTCCAGATCACAGCAGCCAATATGGCTACTGCGAACTTCGACGATGGCATATACGGCCTGGAAATCGAGCTTGTGGACTTTGCTGGAAATGCTTCCGGCATCATCCTTCCTGCTGATTATCAGATGCTGTACATCGATACCACAGCGCCTGCCAACCTGGCGATCACCTCTACATCCCATGCTGGCAATGTGGCTCCCTTCGATGCAACGATTAACTTCAGAGTGGATTACACCGATCTCATCGGCTTGAGTGATACCGGTGCCCTTAGCGCTACCTTCACCTACCAAAATGCCGCTGACACGATCACGGACTACACTCTGGATACAGTAAATAACTGGATTGATTTCGAATGGAATCCTTCCCAGACCTTCGAAGATTTCATCATCAACGGTGAAATGGATATCGTAGTAAACGCAGAGGTGAAAGTAACTGACCTGCTTGGCAACGAAGACTTCGTGCCGAACACGGCTAACTTCTTCACCCTTACCTACGGCGTAGCTGATGCTACCAAGCTAATGGTTATCCAAGACTACACCATAGACCTTTCTCAGGGTCCTAGAAACGTGTACGTTGGAAGAGATCATTATGTAAACTGGAACCAGAGTCCTGCTCAGATTGCTGGCGTTCTTGGCACCAGCCAGACTGAAGCTAATCCTCAGGGCTTGGATCTGTATGCTTATGTAGCACATCAAGCCGAACTGCCAGCTCAAGTATCCTTCCATTATTGGAATACCGCGGATGCTACAAATACCTGGACCTTGATAGATGGTAACGCTGCTGCACAGCAATGGAACTTCGTGAATCCGAACTTCCTGAATCTGTACCAGAGCGAATACCATGCCAGCTGGAATATCCAAAACCTGCCTACTGGCACCTATCAGATCAAAACAACCAGTCATTACTATAATACAGAAGACCCTGCCCATGGAAGCAGCGAATCGATCGTAGAAGTAGAAATCTACGGTGCTGATTCTGTGATAGCTCCTGTATTTACAGTGGATGGCGCAATTGCTGATCAGGTAGAACGTGGCGAAACCTATAACCTCGTTCTTGACGAAACTGATCCCTTCACCGGTGAAGATGATATCGCCGCCGGCGTAGTGTACAAATACCGCTTTGTCGATGCTGATAATAGCTTCAGCCCGATCTCACAATGGCAGTATTTTGGCAACTCTGAAGGCGTATTTGAAGACTCCTGGATACAGGGCGACTTCAGCTACGAATGGACAGTGTATCCCTTCTATCTGTTTAACAACCACATTCAGATCGTGGCTTTCGCTATCGATCAATGGGGAACTCAGACTCAGATAGCAGATGCATTGCCCAATGCTCAGATAGTGGAAATCATCAATACCTTAGCTCCTGCGGTAAATGCTATCAGCACTACCTGGAACGGTATTGTAGATCCCGCTATGATCAGTGGAAATGTAGCAAATACAGCTACAGTAACAGCAAGCATCAATACCAGCTCCACTCCTGAAGACCTGGTGAGCGTGGAATTCTTCCACCAGTTCACCGGTGAAGCAGACTTTGTCTCCTTCGACCTTCAGGAAGGTTGGGCTGCTAACCAAATGATAAACGACCTCGTAGTGACCTCGGCAGCTATGCCGATCCCTACCGCTGAGGAAGTAACATCCGTAGAACTGAAAGTAGTAACTACCGATATCTACGGAAATACCAATGAAGCCCTGAGCACAGTCACAGTAGAAAATACTCTGCCCACTATGGACTTCATCGTAACTCACGAAGGCGTGGAACTTACAAACGAGCTGGAACGCGGCATCACAGTAGTACTGAATGCCAATCCTGCCGATGCTCCTGCCGGCGTGCTGAACGTTGAGTACTTCTGGGCGGATGCCAGTGCAAACTGGACCTCAATAGACGTAGTGGACGCTGCTCCCTGGACTCTGGAATTTGTAGTTCCTCAGGCTTGGGAATTTGGCGCTACTTACTCCTTGAGAGCCGTAGTTACTGATATGGTCACAGCCACCGCTGGTAATACCCTCACAGTGGATCGTGATTTCACAGTAACCGATCATAGCACTGATATCGTGATTGATGCCATCGCTGGTATCGCTCCGAGCTCAACCGGCATCGTTGATCCCCGTCTGCATGGTAATATCCCTGTAGCAATTACAGTAAACGATCCTGCCATCCCGCGCGTAGAATTTATGCTGCGTGCAGCGGATGCAGATACCTGGACTTCTCTGAAGTATGTAGATGTGGTTGTAAATGATGCCAGCACAGTATTCGTAGATGGCGAATTTGATGATCTGGATTCTGGCTCGTACTACCTTGGCGTTCGCGCTGCGGTAGCTCGCCGTCAGCTGTACCCCGTAATGGCAGATTCCGTGATGTTCACTTTGGACAACGACCTCGCCGTTACCATCAACGACTTCACACCTGAAACCGACAGTTATTACAATGGTGAAACCTTCACCGTGGAATTCACTGTCTCCTCAGATGATGAAATCAATGAAAACGCTGTCACCCTCGAATACAACACCGCCAGCGAACCCACCTGGATGCCAATAGCTGCTCCGGCAACTTTGAGCTCTGCAGATGGAATCGACTATGTGGCGAACTTCACAAACGTCCAAGTACCTGTGGATGGATACTACAACTTCCGTATAAACGTGGCTGACGCCTCTATACCGCAAGCAAACACCATCGATCTTGATGTCGCTCAGAACGTTCTGTTCGATACCGGCGATCCGATCGTGGCTATGGTATCTATCAATGGCGAAACCGATCTCACCCTGCCTATCGATATCGAAATGGGTACTCAGGCTGAAATAGTAGCCTCTGCCTATGACGTATTGGGTGGACAGATTCACCTCGTAGCCTCTGGTATTGAAATGCTGGAATTCTACAGTAATGGTGAAGTGATCGGTGAAATCTCTACCGAAATCAGAAGCCGTGAGCTGTTTACCTTCGTATGGAACACCACTGGCTTCCAAATAAACACCCTTCATAATATCCACGTGCTAGCCTATGATCGCGCAGGAAATACCGCTGCCACAGCAGTACTGCCTGTGAATATCGTAGCTCCTCAAGCTCTGCAAGCCTATGGCATGATCACCGCAATGGAATTTGACGCTGATCAAGCTAATATGGATAAGCTCTACGCTGTAGTCCATAACTGGCCTGGTGTAGTGAATCCTGCTGTGACCTTTGAATACTCAAATGGCACAGATTGGTTCCACTTCGCCACCGGTATAGATCGCGGAGCCTATTATGAAGCTATCTTCAACGCTGAACTGATGACAGATGCTGCCGCTCTCAGAGTAGTAATCGATGGCAATTATGATGCAAACATGCCCCAGCTGGCTGTAAGCTACAATGCCTTAGATCACACTCTCGAAACGGTTAACCCTGCCATCGCCGCCGATGTCTTCTACCGCAACGAACTGCGTGTAGTAGAAACCTTCCAGGCCGCACCGATAGTAACCGCCCTCCAGGGTGCTGCTCCGGTGATGAACGCACCTTACATGATGAATGGCAACCAGGTTGTTGATATTGCTATCGACGCTCCTGGAATCCATACCTTCTGGGCTGCTGTTCTGGATGATACCGGAAACGTTCAGCTTAGCAAAACCGAACTGGAAACTGTAAACGCCGGCACCGCTACCGATAATGGCATCAGCCTTACCGTACCGGCTGGTGGCTTTGCTTACTTCCAGGATGTAGATCCCGCAATGCCTGTGGCAGATGGCTTCACCGCCCTCAGCCCGCAGCATGCGTTCTTTGCTAAAGATAACAATAATAACCATGTAGTGCGCGAACTCAATATCGCCATCACAGCTCCGGCTGCTGAAGGTGAATTAGTAGCTGTTTACTATCCGGATGCCATCACCGGCACCTGGAGTAATCCGATGATCGTAACCGATAACGAAGATGGCACTGTAAGCGTAGCGGGCGTTCCTTCCGGAACTATCGTTACCGTCCTGCAGTACACCGGCGTAGGCATCAATGCGATGCTTAGCTCCATCGATCCTCTGCACAGCGTGGGAGCCAATATGTGGACCACCGATGCTCCTGAGATCGAATTCTTCATCTATGAAGGAATGGACGCCAATGGTTACATTATCCCTGCCGCAGTATCCAACGTTGAACTGTATCTGGACAACGTACCTGTAGCTCCTACAGCTGCCTTCGATCCTGCTACCGGCATTGTTGGTTACACTGCTGCAGACTTGGCTGCTGAAGATCACACCATTCGCCTGGTCGTAACCCAGAACGGTTTCACTGCTACCGCAGAACAGACCTTCCATGTGGATATCACCGAGCCTGTGATTACAGCTACCGGCAGCCAGATTACCACTACAGATAGAGCTATCACTGCCACTATAGTTGATACCGAAACCGGCATCATGGATGTGGCACTTGTTCTGAATGGTAGATTGGGAGCCTGGCTGGATATTCCGATGAGCAGCATGACCGTAAACGGTAATGCCTATACCTATGCTATCACAGATGAAGACCTCTTCACTCTGGGTCACGACTTCTCCGAGACCATGGCTCTGAGCGCGTCCTGGACCGCTGAGAACAACCTGGAAATGGCAGTAGTAAACCCTGTGAATGTCAACTACACTGTGAACATCGTAGGTCCCGGCATTGTCTTCACCGGCTTTGATAACGGCTGGTGGATCAATCCAACCCAAAATACTCCGCTCACCTTCGAAGTGATTGCTCCTGAGGGACGTGAGATTCAGGACAACCTGATGATCACCCTTGAAGAGATGATCAACGACCCCGTGAACGGAAACTACGAAAACCTCATTCAAGACATGCAGCTCACTCCTGTAAGCGTGAATGGCAACGTCTATAGCTACAGCTTGAACTTCGGTTACTCTGTGGCACCGAATGCCCACGCGATTAGACTGAGCGTCACGGCTGAAGACAGCTATAATGTACAAACCGAGTCTCAGCAAACCTATGGTATAGACTACCTGGCACCAGTAGTCTGGGCACTCTCACCTGTGGGTGATGCAGTGAATCCGGATGACTTCCCTGTAACTTACGAATCCGCTGTAATTCCTTACGGAACCAATGTCGCTATCGGCGTCGGCTTCCAGGATATTCAAGGCTTCGTGACTCTGGAAACTGGTCAATGGTGGTGGGATGCCGTAGCTGGAACCTGGGTAGATGACTATCTGGTCTATTACACAGGCGCCAGTGGACTGAATCCTCAATCTGTAGAAGTAACCCTGAATGGCGAAGTGATAACCGGAACCGTTTCTGCCGGAGCCTTCATGCACAATGCCGGTATGCTCGATCCTGGTGAATACACCGTGATCGCTACCGTCGGTGACAATGCTGGCAACGTGGGCAGTGTGTCCTACAGCTTCACCATCACAGGTGGTGCACCTACCATCGCTTTTGATTACGTCAATGGCAACTGGTGGCTGAATAGCACCCAAGAAAACGATCTCGGCTTCACGGTCGAATCTCAAAACGCACTCGCCTCAGGCGGAGTAGTGGCCAATATCTATGCTGAACCCAGCAATATGATCATCCAGGGCCCCATCACTCCTACCCCTGCTGGCAACCAATACAATATCTCTCTGCTGGGCGGAATCATTCCCGCAGGTCAATATGCAGTACGTCTGGAAGTTACGGCTACCGACGTATATGGTGGCAGCTCCACCTCAAATCAGACCTATGGTATAGATAATGAAGCTCCGCAGATCACCCTTACCACTCCGGCTGAAAATGCTCAGTTCACTCTGAATAGCACCGTGAATATTCTGGCCAGCATCACCGATCATATCGGTACAAAGTCTGCCGGCATTTTCCACGGCCGCAACAACATGATGAGAACAGACAGAGCTGGCTCTGGTATCGCAAATGTAACCCTTAAGGTGATCGCTCCTGACGGCACTCTGGCTCTTGAAGAGACCTACGGTGAAAACACCCAGGTTGTAACCGAAAGCCTGTCTGCTGCTCAGCACGGCACCTATACCATCAACCTCAGCGCTATTGACGGCGCCGGCAACCACAGCATAGTCTCCCGCGATTTCGCCGTGATTCCTGCTTCTGGTCCTGCTGTCACCTTCAATGAAATCGCTGGCGGTTGGTTAAATTCTCATGGCATAAATCAGCTTGGCTTCACTGTCGAAAGTCCTGTGAATGTAAACGTAATTGCAAATGTATTCGTCAATCCTGCCGATGAGCTCCTTATGGGTCCGCTCACCGTGAATCCTGTGAGTGGCGTTTACACCGTAGCCGTAAATGGCAGCATGATCCCTCAGGATCAGACTTCCATCAGGCTGCAGGTTATGGTTACCGATCAGTTCAATAACGTCACCGAAGCCAACGAATACTATGGTGTGGATAAACATGCTCCTGCTATCACCATCCTCAATCCTGCCCAAGGTGCTGAGATCACTCTCGTGGACGAAACCACCAAGGTCATTATTGAAGCTCAGTTCTCCGATCTGATGCCTGGAATGAAATCTGCCTCCGGCTCCGGCATTGCCGCCAGTCGCATGGTAGTGATCGATCCTTATGGCCTCCAGGTGGGCGCTGCGGTGGAAACAGGTGTTGGTGTTACCGAAACAAGACATGAAATGGATAACCTGATGCTGGGTACCTATACGGTTCGTATTACCGTGTGGGACAACGCTGGCAACCAGGCTATGGAAAGCGTAAACTTCAGCGTGGTCGAAATCCCTGCCCCACCGGCGGAGCTGGAAATCACCGAAGCCCATGCTTACCCGAATCCGTTTAATGCCGATACCGGTGCCAAATTCAGCGTTGAAGTAAGCTGCACGTCCAATGTAAGCGTAAGAATTTACGACTTTGCCGGACGTGAAGTACGCAGCCTGGATTACGCAGGTAAAACTAATGGTAAATCCACCATTGAGATAGTCTTCGATGGTCGCAACAACGATGGTGTAAAACTGGCACGTGGAACCTACTTTGCCCGTGTCATAGCCAACGACGGCATGAAGATAGTTGAAAAAGTAGTAAAGATAGCTATCAGGAAATAAAAGGAAAGAGGGGAGGGGGAATCCCCCCTCCCTTCCTACCTGATAAGGAAGGAAAGAATGAAAAACACAAAATCGATATTGATAGCCCTGATACTGATGATCTCTCTATCTTCTGTCTTTGCTGAGGATAATTCGGCAGCGGTTTATACCCGCCTTGGCATAGATGCCCGTTCGATCGGAATGGGTGGAACTGGTGCAGCGTTTCTGGACAATGTCTCCAGTACCTACCTCAATCCGGCAGCTCTGGCAGATGTGAAAAGAATCGAATTAACCACCTCGACAAGACAGGGTATGGAATGGGATAAAGGCCACAACGCAGTAGCCTTGGGATTTATGCTTCCCGTAGGTTATGTAGCTGCGTACTGGCAAGGTGCCACCGTGTCAGACATTGATGGTTACGACGATCAGGGTCAGCCCACCTCGTCTTTCGACGCGACAGATCACTCCTTTGGATTGAGCTTTGCCGCCAAGATCGGAAAATTGAACCTGGGGGTTACGCCCAAAATGTACTTATCCACCATCGACGATGAATCCACCACTGGATTTGGTCTCGATCTGGGTGCTCTGTATCACCTGAACCGCTTCTTCAGTATGGGAGTAGTGGCTCGTGATCTGGTCTCAGATTATGATGGCGAGGGTACAGATGTCCCCCGTGAATTCGTTACAGGCATCGCAGCTTTTCCTCTGCCCGGATTAATTCTGTCGGCAGATCTGGCAGGTAACGATGATTTTGATGAAACAAAACTAAAAATTGGTGCCGAATACTGGCTTGGAGTAAGAGACGATGGTCAAATCGGATCCTCCATTTCCGGAATTCGGATTAAGGAAAGTGCAACCTGGACCGACATCTTGTCCGATACCCAAGCTGGCATTCGCGCCGGAATCAACGATGGCGCGTTTTCTGCTGGATTTGGCCTTAGGTTCAAGATGCTGGAATTGAACTACGCTTACCAGATGGCTAAAGAAGATTATCAAAACGATAACCATCTTTATTCCCTCTTGCTTCGCTTCTAAGCTTAGCTCTGGTATGTGACAATATTCTGTGGCTTCTCTTCCCTGCTTCATTGCAGGGGAGAGAAGCTAAATTTAGGAGAAATGATGAAGAAACTAACTATCTGGTTGATAGTCCTCCTTGCTTGCCAGCTTGCATTTGCCCAAATAGGAAGCCGCACCTTTGTAAACGCTCAGCAATATTATGAGATGGGCGAATACATAGAGGCCAAACAGTCGCTGTCCGTCCTGGATAAATCCGAAACTAAGAACCTGGAATATGCCCTGCTCAGGGGCAAAGTCCATCTTGCTTTGGGTGAATACAAGGATGCGCACTTCTGGCTTTCCGAATATGGTAAAAATTCTTTGGGCACCGAGCCCCTTGTCCGCGGTGAATTGCTGGACAAGATTTATCTTGCAAGCTTGTATCAGGAGCAGTCTTCCTTAGGAATAGCTTTAGGCAAAGTGAAGGGGAATATCAATTCCAGTGATTCTGAATATGCCCCTGTGCTTACACCTGATGGTAAATATATGTATTTTAGCTCTCTGCGCCGTAGCACTTTCGCAAAGGAGAATATCTTCTTCTCGGCTCAGGATAAAATGGTATGGTCCACCCCGGAAGAAGTAAATGAACTCAATACGGATTACAATGAATCCTTGGGCTCACTTTCCCTGGATGTTAAAACAGCATACCTGTTTGGCTATTACAAAAAATCAAACACCAATGGAGACATTTATACCAGCACTCAAAAAGAGAATGGCCGTTGGTCAAAACCCCAAATTATTTCCGAAGTATCTAGTAAATACTATGATCTGCAGCCTTATGTGCACAACGATGAAGTGATGGTATTCACCAGCAACAGGCATGGGAATCATGACAATCATGATCTGTACATCTCTCTAAAGAGGGGTGACACATGGTCTGAACCTGTAAATCTGGGTGCTGAAATAAACACAATTTATGATGAACAATCTGCTTTTATCAGTCCCGATGGACGCACGCTATATTTTGCATCCAACGGACATCCCGGATATGGCGGATATGATATCTTCCGCTCTGAGAGAATAGGTGATTCCTGGACCCTGTGGACCACACCCCAAAATATGGGGCCCATCATCAATTCTAACAAAGATGATCGCTATTACCGCATCTCTCCAGATGGGCAATACGCTTATCTTTCATCAAATCGCTATGGCGGAATGGGACAGGAAGATATCTACTATCTGGATCTTGAACTGTTCAGAAGAGTACAGAGCTTAATAGACGGAACGGATGATAAGCCTGCAGTAAGCGACCTGCAAATCGACAAATATGAGGTCTCTGGCCTTGTTACCGACGATAGTGGTCGCCCGCTTCAAGCTGAAGTAGTGTGGATTTATACTCTGGGTGAAAATGTCTTTATGCGCATAGTTCCTACCGATGGCATGGGAGCTTTCCAGCTTACACTGCCTCCGAATGTAACAGACGTATCCTATGAAGTAAATGAACCCGGATATCAGCCGGCCTCCGCCTCGGTGGAAATGCCCAAAGATACAGCTAAGGTTCATGTCAAAATCACCTGCTTTAGCAGCCCCGGAATGTCTGATATGACCAATCTGATCATCAATGGACAAGTCCTTGATGAAGAAAACAGACCAGTGCAAACCACTATCAGATGGTCTTATGTCTGGGATTCAGAACTTCATGAAGTCCTGGTAGAGTCCTCTGAAAATGGCAATTTCAAACTGCATCTGCCCATCGTGGATAAGCTGAAATATGCCATAAAAGACCATCGCTACGGCCCTCGTGAAGAAATCCTCACCCTCCCGAAAGACATCAATAGTTACGATGTCGTCATCCGCCTGGTTTCCCTGGGCAATGAGATCAAGGTTTCCGGCCTGGTCAGCGATCAAGAAGGTAAACCTCTGATCGCAAACCTCTTCTGGTCTTATGAAAAAGATGATGAACTCGTGGTCTATCGGGTGCTCTCAGATATCGAAGGACAATATACAGTTACTCTGCCACGCCTGGAAGCTTTTGATTTCAGAGTGGCCAAGACGAACTATATGCAGATCTCAGGTATCCTTGAAGTAGCCGAAGAAAGTTACGATATCACCAAGGATTTCGAGCTTCAAAGACTGGTGGAAGAAGGCGTATTCGAATTGAAAAACGTGGAGTTTGAATTCAATAAAGCAGTTCTTACTCCAGCATCGCTGAAAATCCTGGCTCCTGTCCTGGAAACCATGCGTAGCAACGAAAGCCTGGAAATCGAGCTTTCCGGACATACCGATAACATCGGTACCCGTGCAATCAATATGAGATTGTCCAAAGAGCGCGCCCAGGCAGTGGCTGATTATCTGATCGACAATGAGATCGAAGAAAGTCGTATCAGCACTGTAGGTTATGGGTTTGATAAACCTATAGCCACAAACGATACCGCCGAAGGCAGACAACGCAACCGCAGAACAGAACTCAAAATCTTGGGCATCGAATATGCCGATGATCTGATCGAAGATTGGGAAAAGGATTATGTGAGAGCTGGAAAACAAGCACGCATTGTTTCCACTATCGATCCGGTCACCTCTCAGGTCAGCACTCAGTTCGGAATCCCTCAAGCCCTGGAAGACGAATTCAGAAATATGATCCTTGTAGAATTGCAAGACCTAAAGCAAGCTCAAGTCAAAGTGGACCTCTTTATCGATAAAGGTAAGATCCAATCCGCAAACGTGCGCGATCTGATGGGTAACCTGAATGATCAAGCCACCGAACAAATCGCGGACCTCATGCTGGGCTGGCAAGTGCAATCTAAACAGCGTAGCATCTATTCCTTTACCGTAAAAAAGTAAAGCTTAGATAAGATAAAATCATCATAAGGAGTGGGATATCCCACTCCTTATGCTTTTAGGCCGCCGGTTTGAACTTTGCTGAAAACCAGCTTTCGTCACCGACGATGAAAGTCTGATTCGGCCTAGCTGACGGGGGAATAGGAGTTCCCCACCCCAGGCCAGTTTGCTATCTGAAATATCGTCCCTACAGGACTCAGACCTTTGTGGTTGTGTGTTTTCTATCTGAAATATCGTCCCTATGGGACTCAAGGCATTGTGCAGATGTAGGTATGCTATCTGAAATGTCGTCCCTATGGGACTCTTGTCCATTGCGCTGAAGTTGGTATGCTATCTGAAATGTCGTCCCTACAGGACTCAGACCTTTGTGGTTGTGTGTTTTCAAT
>JALNWR010000062.1 GCA_023230795.1 Candidatus Cloacimonadota bacterium | reverse complement strand
TAAAGGGTGGGTCTTCTTCCTGAATGAGCTCTTCCAGGCGGGCATTGAGCATATTAAAGAATAGCTGCTCATGCAGATCCCGATAATAATCCCCCATTGTCTGAAAAGTGGTGGCATCACGGTCCCAGGAGGCGCTGATAGTGGAATATGGATATTCGGGATCGGTAGCCACTACAGCTCTGGCTGCGGGATGACTGGGCACTTCAAATACTTCGCGGGGGCGGGGGTTTTCTCGGGCCGGAATGGCTCCAAAATATGTCTCTACCAGAGCCAGGGCGGCTTCGACTTCCAGGTCGCCGATTACGACCACGCTCTGCAAATCCGGACGGTACCAGTCTTCATAAAAGCGCACAATCTGATCTCGCTCAAATGTGGTAAGGCTCTCATAGGTCCCGATAGGCATGCGGGTGGCATAGCGGCTACCGGCAAAGCGAACTTTGGAGACGGTATCTCCTATCCGGCTTTGGGCATTGTGACCCATGCGCCATTCTTCGATGATCACGCCGCGTTCTTTTTCCAGTTCATCAGGATCAAAGCTCACTTTATCTGCCATATCGGACAGGATCAAAAAGCCTTTTTCCAATTGCTCTTGATCATCCGTAGGTATCTTAAGCTGATACATGGTAAAGTCATAGCTGGTCATAGCATTTAGGCCATTGGCAAAGCCCATGCCGATCGAGCCCAGATAATCCACCACTTCGCTTTTGCCGAAGTTTGTGGTACCATTGAAAGCCATGTGCTCGGTAAAATGCGCCAGGCCAAGCTGATCCTCATCTTCCAGGATGCTGCCTGCATCCACATATAGCCGGAGTTCCGCCCGATTTGCCGGACGGGAATTTTGCATGATGTAATACTTGATCCCATTATCCAGAGTTCCCATCAGGATTTCAGGGTCTTGAGGCAGGGGCAGTTCAGCCATCTGCGGGGGCATTTGCGCCAGGGTCAGGCTGAATGCCAGGGCCATCAGAGAAAGCCATAAGACCTTCAGTTTCATATTGTTCTCCTTAAGAGTGTATTGTTATCTGTTTTCAGGCGGATCTACATTTACCAGCCACTGTTCGTCCTTTCCAAGCACAGCAGGCGCATCAAGATTCACAGGATATTCCACTCCATCCAGCCAGATTTCGAGCCGGTAGATAAAGTTATCCTGCAAGGTGGCATACTTCACTCTCTTCCAGTGGCTTGCTCCAGCGGGAATGTCTTCGATGGTGCCCACAATTATATTTGTGGTCGGAGAGACCTGACTGATCTGAACCCTGCTGATACGCTCCTCACGGTTGTTTACTATCTTGATCGAAGCCCGATTCGGAGCTAAATACGCATTGGTAGTCTTCCCGGCTTTTATCGTCACTATCGTGTTATCTACATATTCGTTCAAATCCTTATCATGCAGCGAGAAAGTCTCGCCCACCAGATATACGGGCACTCTCTTGGACACTTCGCCAGTGAGAAAACTCTGCTTACCGGTCTCCACTTCAAAGACGTGGTTTTCTCCTGCAGGTACGGTAACGATGTTCCCGCCTTCCACTGAAGTGTAAATCGGGTATGAAGTTCGATTTATCACGTTAAAGTTCCCATCGGATTCACAGGCACTCATAAGCAAGAGCACACTGCCCAGCAGGACAAAGTATATAAGCTTTTTCATATCACTATACCTCTTTCGTATTTTATATTCACTTTGTAAAGCTACAAGTAGCTGTCAAGTAAAATCATATCGGAGAGACCAAAGCTGCGTCATAGACGCTCTACAAATGCCTGCCTTAGAAAGCCACCTGAAACAATTGGAACTTGACAGGAATCCAGAGATAGCAATCTTAGAATTTACATTGGTCAACATAACTTGAGGCGAGGAGATGAAATGAGCCTATATTTGTATTTTTTTGTACCAGCCATTATTGGTCTGGTAGCCGCACTGCTTATAGACATCGCAATCCACCGGTTTAAAAGATTGAACGTATTCAAAGGTTCGTATTTTAACAGAACTTTAGCTTCTAATCCCGAACGCTCTGTCCAGGAGATCATAGATGAAGTGAAACTTCTGTATCTACACGGCAGAATCCAAGATATGTATCTGCATGAAGACTATATCTGTTTTCAAGACCCAGGCTGCTCCGGAGACAGGAATGTGTACTATATCAAACTGTCAGAACTGGATAAGCTATACTACCGGGGTGTAAACAGGGTCTATAAGGCAAATAAAAGGAACCTGGAATCTGTGTTGTTCTACTTGCATGATTTTTCGGAGCTGACCAGGTAGCGTTTTAGCTGTTCACTACAGATTAAGGCTTGGCTTTAAAAGGATAACCATATCTGATCCTGCTCAATAATAATTCGAAGCTGACAGATCCTTTACATAATCCAAGCCACCGGCGCTAAAATCATCCAGAGTCGGGAATTGCTTTACCGTGGCATTAAGAATCCTCTTTTGATCACTCTGCTGGATGCTCAAGAAGTCCTCATAGACCACTATGCTGTTAGATCGAATCTTATTCAGCTTAAATTCTTGAGCGCTTATTGTCACTAAACGAGCCTTAGCCGTATCCTTCACGGCATAGATAAATACCGGCCTGGGGGCTAAAAGGCAATAATCCACGAGATACTCATCTTTTCCTTCTATTGGGCTGTATTGCTTTTTCACGCTGAAATCAGGATCAAATAATTGGGTGACTACCTCATCCATCATTTCATAAAACAGGTTCTTGATCATTTCTCTTTTGAAATAGGTCATGGTCGAAACCTTCATCAAGGTGTTCCCAAAACTTATCAAAGCAGGATACAACTTTGTATTATCCACAATCTTCGAGATTATGCCATTTTCATAATCAAGGCCATTAGAGGCGATAATCTGGTTTAGAATCCTGGATTTGTTATCCGTATTTATTTCATAGTAATAGCTCAGTTTCATCAGAGTCATGCCGCAATCGCTGATCAGCGTTTTATTATCTCCCCTTGGCTCTGTGTAGATATCCACCATGTCCCCATCTTCGTAGTAAATAGGGAGCATAACTTGGGTACGGCCTTTCTTATCGGGAAGTAGCTGTATATTGCGTCCCATTTGCGATCGTAATATTTCATATAATGTATTCATGATTCCATCCTCAGAATATTTCCAACTGGTCTGTGTCTTTAAAATACTCCCTGTAGTTTTGTACATTTACCGTCTTAAGGGCGTAGTTTAGTGCTTCTTCAAAACTGCTGTACTCATCTGTTTTAACAGAATCCTTTAGCGTATTCAACGAGTTTTCGATATCGTTTTCACGGTGGATATGAAAATAGAAATGAGGATCATCAATTTCATCCATCATTCTTTTATGCTTACCGTTGAATCTGACAAGCTTCACTTCCCCCTAATTTCCCCTTGAAATTTAACCCTATGCTAAAGTTATTCTCATACTCTGCGTATTGTCTGATAAACATGGTAAACCGCAAATTGCCTTCAATGTCGGTTAATTCCATGTTTGCTTTAAAGTGTTGTTGATCCCGCCTATAATCCTTCTATAGGTCTTTATCCACAATTATCTTTTCAATAGCAATCAATTCATCAACTGAATAGTTTTCTAATTTATCCACTATTTTTCATATCGAACTCCTATGCACAATATATTCAAAGTCGATTTTTAAGTCAAGAGAATATTCTGTGGGTGTTTCCGCATTTTCTCGAAAGTCTGATTTTGGCTTGGCCGGAGCATGCTATCTGAAATGGCGTTCCGATGGGACTCTGGCGGAGGAATGGCATCCTCCGGCTATGTTCCGAAGCTTGCCATAGCTCCGTCTCTTTTCTTGTAGATAAGGTGGAAGGTATGGGATCGGTGTCGTTTGCGCGTATGTGATCAGAGTTCATCAATGTACCACCAGAATTGAGAGCGGGGGATATTTTCCTTGGTTCTGACTTGTTTGATGAGGTCGAGGTTTCCGATAGTTTTTGGGCCGATAATCAGATCACGGACGGCGAGCATGGCGTCTTTGAGCTCTTTGGAGCCTTCTGAAAAGGGCAATTCTTCCGGCTCAGACATATTTATGCACATGCTGAGGTATTCGTCGTCTCTGAGCGGCGAGGGGTGTCTTTTCATGTATCTGAAAGCTCTGAGATACATGGGATCGGTGTCGGTTGGGGGTCTTTTCCTCATTATGGAACTCCTTTGATATTATAATGCTTAGACATGCTATCTGAAATGGCAATGGGACTCTGGCGGAGGAACGGCATCCTCCGGCTACAGCTCAAGCCCTGAACTTGCAGCTAACTCGCCTTCGACTCGAGTTGACTCAGATCTTCGAGTCAACTCGAGTTAAAACTGTGTTAAAACCAAATTGAAAGCTAAAGTGCGCTGTGGCTGCAAGGCGCAAGGCGCAGGAGCTTTCGCAGAAGGCAAAAACACTGGGATAAAAGTGGCTGGATAGATATCCTGCTACTCTACAAGAGCTTAAAATATGCGGTAAGCGTCACGCTGATGCTTTTTTGTCTGGTGCCGGTATTGTAGATCCCATAGTCGGAAACATCGGTGGAATATGGTTCGGTGATCTGAAATACTCCGGCGCGGGCTTCCCGCATCTTACCCAGCGAGGTTTTGGCAGAGCCTGAGATCTCGGTGGCGCGGGCCATGGCATCTTCTGTGGCAGCGGCCAGGAGTTCCTGCTTGAGCTCCGGCAGCTTGGTATAGAGGTACTCCAGGCGGGAATCGTTCAGCACCATACCGCGATCGGCGAAGAAATCCGGATTCAGGGCCAGGTCTTCGATTTTATCCAGGTCTTCCGAGAGGATAAAGACGCTCTGGCTGAGGCTGTAGCCCGTCATATTGGCGTTGTTGTCATAGCGTTGATAGCTGGTTACGGGCTGGACGCTGATCTTGTCTTCCGGGATGCCTTCTTTGGCGAGAAATTCTCTGAAGGCTTTGATATCGGCGCTCATATCTTTGTAACCTTGATTCAATTGGTTTAAGGAAACCATTTTTTGCACCGAGATATTCCATTTTACGAGGTCGGATTCAAAGAGTTTGCTGGAATATCCCACCACGCGCAGGCTGGTAGAGGCCTGCCGGCTTTGCCAGAAAGCGAGGCTGAAGATGCTGATGCCGATGATGAAGGCAACTCCCAGAAGGTTGAACTTATTCTTGGGGCCTTTGATCCAATCCCAGCCCCAGATTACGAGCAGGGCTAAGATAGCGATGATAAATGGGTATTTCATGATGTCTCCTTTATAGGTTTATTGGTTATAACCAGAAGGTTAAATTTGCTTTTGGAACCTTTCAGCCAATGCCAGCCCAGAACCGCAAGCAGGGTCAAAGTAGCGATGATAAACAGGTATTTCATGAGCTCTCCTTTTTTGTTTAAGGGGCGTTACAACAGTCCCCATCTTCTGCGGAAAAAGAGTTCCAGGCAGAAGCTGAGGATAAACAGCGAAATGATATACCATCTTTTATAGAAGGCATATTCATTGCGGTAGATGCGTTCTCGTTCATTGGGGGGAAGCGGTTTATAGTCCTTTGCCTCGGCGAGGCTGAGGAGGCGGCCGCGGCTTTCGGAGCTCAGATAGCTGAGCAGGGGGAGGTTAAAGTCGAAGTCACGCTCTTCCGCTGCCATTTCGGAGATGGCGAAGGTGCCGGAGCTCTTTTGATCGGAATCCGGTTCCCGGATTTCAAAGCGGTAATTTCCGGTCTTACTAAGCTGGGTGCTAAAGCTGTATTCATCGCCTTCACGAACCATAAAGTCGCGGGTGATTTCACCCCCTTGAGGATCAAAGATGGTGATCAACGGGTCCTTGTCCAGGTCGCTTGCCCGGATTTCATCCTCGGCGCGCAGGCGGATCAGCACCTTTTCACCCTGCAGATAGCTGCTTTTGTAGATGGCACTGTAAGATCCCAAAGCTTTGTTGCTGAGCCAGGTGAGTATATTGACCATCATCTTTTGATAGCCGGAGTCCGGGCTTTGCATCTGCCAGCGCCAGAGATTGAGAAAGCTGAGGGTGAGGCTGCGGCTTTTTCCGCTGTGTTTTACAGCGATGGCGGGGGATTTTTGGGGGTTGTTCAGGGTGGCCAATATCTCCGCTCCTGGGGAGGGGTTTACATAATAATAGTCCAGGGGCGGCAGTTTGGAGATTTCCTGAGCGAGGGGATTCAGCATGGCATAGAGCGAGGCGTCCGGGGAGATTTGCACAAAGCCCTGATAGGGGGTGGCGATATTGGACTTTTGCAGCGCGAGGTATTCGGTCAGTTGCTCGGAGGGCAGGCCTTGGTAGAGCAGCCCTGCACCGCGTTTGAGATTGCTGGTAATATACTCTGCGGCAGCGCTATGCAGGCGGAGATTGCCGTTGTTTACTATCACTACTGCGGCGGCTCTGTCTTTGGGGTCCAGTCTGGCGCTCTGCTCGCCCTGCCAGATATTGCCATCCCGGATCTGATAGGACTGGCTCTGCCATCTGGGATTGGTGGCGATGGCATCCAGGATGAATTTGTTGTCCCAGGCCGGAGCATCGGAGAAAGTGACGATCAGCTCTTTTTCGGACAGAACTTCTATGGCGCCGGGCATTTGGTTGTTGCTCAGGCGGGTTTCCTGCTTCAGGGCATCTACTTCCACTTTGAAATTGTAAAAACCGGTTTGGCCAAAGCGGTGGCTGAAATCCACTATTTCCTGCAGGCCTTCCTGCAATTCCACCTTCTGTGTAGCCAGGCGGTTTGGTCCGAGATACAGATGGATATTGGCCGGGCCGGAGTAATTCGTAGCCTGCACTTTGGCGCGGATGATGGTGGCTTCATTGCGATAGGCGTAGCGGTTTGTTTCTATGGACTTTAAGGCCAGGTCGGGGATGGCAAAGCGGCTGGTATCTACCAGAGCGATGATAGGAACGCTGAGCCTCGGAATCAGGCTGAAATCCTCATCACGCAACCAGCCGTCGGAGGCCAGGACTATGGCCTGAATCCGGCTGAAATCCAGAGTTTGGCTGAGTTCACCCAGGCTTTTGATCAAGAGGCTGTTGTCAGGCGCACCCTTCAGACCATCGGCAAAGCTGCGCTCCAGGACATCATATCCAGCTTCTGAATATCGCTCTTTCAAGCTTTGCAACGGCTTTTTGAGCAGCTCGTGTTTGCTGCTGCCATCCCGCATCAGTTCCATGGACAGGGATGTATCCTTCAGCAAGAGCACCTGTCCGGATTCGGTCTTTTGCCTGATAAAGTAAAAGATCGGGCTCAGCAAGATCAGCAGCAAGACAAACAGCGAGATGCTGCGCAGAGCAAAGAGCAGAGCCTTTCTGCGCGGACTCAGTGCGGGCTGGGTGCGATAGTAAAGCGCACCGGAGATCAGGATAGCGAGGATGGCTGCCAGGATAAATATCATCAGAATCCCATGCCCATGGAGAGTCCCAGAGAGACACCTTTGGATTTGTAGCCCGGAAATGCGCTGTCATAGCTCTGCAAGGCAAGGCCGAAATCGATGAATCTGTCCTTGAAATTGACGCCATAAGATACCTTCAGGGGATTGTGACTATTAGGCAGAGAGACTCCCCAGGATAGATCTACATTCTTTATCGGCTGGAAGCTGGCGGCCAGAGAGAGAACTCCGGTGGCGCTGTTTGTGGCTGTATCTTTGAAGCCATGCACCCAGTCTGCCGAGACGGTGGCGTATTTGTGTTTGTACATCGCAGCCAGTCTCAGCTCCGCAGGCATGGTAGTGGTAAAGGGATCGATGTCATAGCTCTCGGATTCCTGCAGATAAAAGTCCTGTCCGATATTGGAAACATAGAGGCTATCTACCGAGAAAGTGTAGCTATCCTCCTGGCTTTTCAGTCTCCAATTTATGAAGCCGGCGATGTTGTCCACCGTGAGACCAGCCTGGAGCCCCGGCAGGAGCTCGGAATAAACTCCCAGCATTCCCTTGAAGCCTATTCCGCCCATACCCTGACGCAGCTTGATTTCCTGCAGGGCGTTCATGCCCTCATCCGGGTTATTGGTGATATAGCCACTATACTCTTGGGTGTCGATGCTGTACAATCCGGTTAACAGGCTCACGGAAAATCCGGCTTTGACCTGCGGTGCCGGCTCCGGGATAAAGGGAAGGGTGAAGTCTCCCAAGCCATAGGTGAAGTCTGTATAAGCCAGAGCAGAGACATTGGTGTTGGATTTTACGAATTCATAAGAATCATCGGTATTGCCATAGAGCAGGATATTCAGATACTTCTCTGATAATGCGCCTTTGAGATAGTGTTTTGTAGAAGCCGACAAGGCGGCATTGCCGGTGGTGATGCCAAAGACGCTGATGGATCCTCCAGACCTTACTCTGAGCCTGCCATCGATCAAGTCCAGGAGCTTTATCTTATCTGCGCTGTGCAGGGTATCGCGGGAGGCAAAGTAATTGTAGGTGTCCAGGTCCAGGGCGTTGTTTGAAGCATAGATAGCGCTATTTACCAGGGGCAGCCAGACATCTAGGGGCCTGTCTTTACTGAGTTTGGCGGGATTCCAGTAGTTTGCTTCCACGCCGTAAGCACGTAGCATATAGCTATCTGCATAAAAGATTGATTTTGCGGAGGGCATTGCCAGCAGGGAGCTCAGGCCCAGGCAGAGGCAAAGGAGGAATAGCAGCTTTTTCATCTTAGATATCCTCCACCCTCAGTTTGGCCAGAATCTGGCCTTTGAGCCAGATAAAATCATCCGGCCCGGCATGGACCTCCACCAGTCCGGTTGACTCTTCAAAGTGGAAGACCCATTTCAAATATACGTCCGGTGCGCTAAAGATATCAAGCTCGGCCTGGTTCAGGCTCAAGGATTCCAGCTCCTGCCAGTCTGGATTCGTCTGCGCAGAGTCCAGGCTCATCTGCTTGACAAAGCTGTAAGTAGTGGGGTCTTGGACATTGATAGAATCATGATCTGCAAAATAAGCATAGGCGGTAGCGCCGATGGGAATAGTATTCAGCACCTGGAGGCTGAGGGCGGCTTCCAGCACGTTTTGGCTGATGCGCTGGCGGTTTTCTTTGCTGATGCTGATCTTGGTGGGGCTGTTTATGGTAATGGGTTTATCATGCAAAGTGAAGCGGAAGGGCGCCAATACAGAGTATTGAGCAGAGATGATATCCGTATCCCGCAAGCTGCCATAGCCGGAGCTGGAATCTATCACGAATTTGCCACCTACAATCTCAATATGATCTGGCATGATCTGCATGAGCTCCGAAAGGCGGTTGCTAAATGTCAAAAGGGCGGGATTATCTACTGTGGAAGCATCAACGCGGAAGTTATTGCCATTATCGTCCACTATCGGGATGGTGACGACCATGTCGCCGCGAGTGGCTTCGAACCAGCCCACAAATTCACAGTTAAAGCCGATTTGATTTGAGACCATTATCTCAATGTAAGCATCATGCAGGGTGATAGCTTCGTCCAGATCAAGTGGGTATTCAATATCGATATTGCTGGTAGAAGTCCCCGTATGAGCTTCATAATGATTCAGGCGTCCCTGAAACAAGTGAAAGGTGATCGGCGTGGTGCTCTGTAAACTGATTTCGGCCAGAGGACTGCCATCGGGAAGAGCGGATGAGCTGGTGATCTCTACATCCAGATTGTCTATGGTCTCTTCACTATCCAGGACACCGATGTGATGGGAGCTGAGGTCTATGGTTTGCCAGGGGGTAGGCTCGGTATAGCTCAGCTGCAAGGGAATGCCCTGAGGGTCTGTGATGGACAGTATCCTGAGCTCTAAAATCCAGTCGCCTGCATCGGGATGGACATTAGCTACCTGGATTTTGATCTCACCGGAGGCTATCTCTCCATAAGTAAGAGCGGCATTGTCCTGACTGTCATCAAAAGGAATGGCCTGCACCATGTCTATGTTAGACAAAACCGGCAGATCGTTTGCGCTGATATTGGGCTGCACTTCCACAGGCGGTAAGGTCTGAGTTTCTGCTTCTCCCTGGGTAGTCAGATACAGTAGATTGTTATCATCCACTACGAGGTGCATACTATCCACCAGGCCTGACACGTAGTAGTGTTCGTTGATCAGCGGCACTTTGAGATCTACATCCCAGATTGGGAGTGAGGGCTTCTCGATCTCACAAGCCCCCAGGATCAATAAGATGGCAAATAAAATCAATAGTTTGTAATTCATGGATATCTCCTCTAATCAGTTTCTTACAAACCGATTATGCTGGTGTTGCTGGCTAAGTAAATGCCGTTTTGAGCTTAGATACATACAGCCATGCGCCTTTAGCAGCTGTTCTTCTTTTTTATCTAATTTCCACATTTGCCGGGGGATATTGTCCAGTTTCCGGATCAAGAGCTCCTGTCTGACCAATTCTCCAAAGGCGGGATGAAAGGGGCCGGCGATGAAATCTGTCTGATCCAGATTTGAGGGCAGGCCATATTTGATGATGCGGATGCCTTCTGCAGCGCAGAGTTCGGCATAATCCGCACAAATTCTGACTGCTTGTGCGATGGTAAGCGGGGTGTATTTTCCCTTCAGATAGATGCTATGAAGGGGGGTATCTTTGATCACCACCAGGGGATAGAGCCGCAGCAGGTCTGGCTTGAGCTGCCTTAAGAGGCGGTGATTTTCTGATAAGGTCTGCTCATCACTAGCCGGCATACCGGGCATGAGTTGCAAGCCCAGAACGAAGCCCGCAGAGCGAACCATTTCTGCAGCACTCAAAGCCATAGCCTGAGTGTAATTGCGCCCGCTTTTTTGAAGAGGCAGATCGCAAAAGTCCTGGATGCCAAGCTCTATGGTTTTCACCCGAAAGGATTTGCAGCGCTGTAGGATTTCAGTATCTATAAATGCAGGATGAGTGGAGATGCGGATGCTGGCATTGTCGTCCAAAAGATCATAGATTCCTTTTAACAAAGCTTCCTGCCGGCTACCGGGCAGGGCTGTGAAGGTGCCGCCATAAAAGGCGATCTCTTTCCTGCGGTTTGGATTTCGCCGGATAAAAGCCTGCACTTCAGCTTGTGCCTGCTTCAGATCAAAAGCATGTGCACGGCTGATCTTATATTGATTGCAATATATGCAGCCTCCGGGGCAGGCCTCATTGGGTATGAAAAGAGGGTAAATCAGGCTTTTATCCGGCTTTTTCATGGTTGATTAATCTTTGCTGATCTTCATGGGACGCGCGATATAGCTGGTGTGTAGAAGGCGCTTGGCCTTGGGGCTATTGGGCGCTTCCAGATATTCGGCATACAACTTTTGGATGGAAGGGTTGTTGTGCGATTCTCTGTGCTCGCAGCCCTCATCTTCTTTGTAAAGGCCTTTGGAGCGAGCCAGACGGACGCTATTTGTGCTGCGGTAAGGCTGGCCTCCACCTCCCACGCAACCGCCGGTGCAAGCCATTACTTCCACAAAGTGATAGGGCGGTTCTTTGCCGGCAGCCTTGGCATCGCGGATTTCGTTCATGAGCTTGGAAACATTGCCCAGTCCAGAGGCCACGCCGATGCGGACTTCCTTGCCCAGAAGCTCTATTTTTCCTTTTTTGATGCCTTTGCCACCTCGCACAAAGTCTATTTTCGGATTTGGCAGCTCCGAGCCGGTGGCCAGAAAGTAAGCGGTTCTCAGCGCTGCTTCCATCACTCCGCCGGAGGCACCAAAGATAGTGCCGGCACCGGTGTATTCACCCAGAGGGTTATCCGCCACGCCGTCTTCCAGTTTGCGCAGATCGATTCCCCGGGTCTTGAGCATACGTGCCAGCTCGCGGGTGGTGATGGTGATGTCCACATCTTTGTGTCCCGAGGCGAACATATCGTCCATGCGTTCGATCTCATATTTCTTGGCAGTGCAGGGCATTACGGAGACCAAGAAGATTTTATCAGGATTCAGATTCATCTTTTGTGCCCAATAGGTTTTTACCATCGTGCCCACCATCTGATGCGGACTCTTGGAAGAGGAGAAATGGGGGATCAGATCGCTATGAAACTTCTCCAGAAAGTCCACCCAGGAAGGACAGCAAGTAGTGATCAAAGGAAAGTCCTGTGGGTTATTCTTGAATACATGCACAAATTCACTGGCTTCTTCCATGATGGTGAGGTCTGCCCCGAAGTTTGTATCAAAGACATATTGAAAGCCCAATTCCCTAAGCGCTGTGTACATCTTACCTTTTACGTTGGTGCCGGGTTTATAGCCAAATTCTTCACCCAAAGCTACTCTCACTGCAGGTGCTTCCTGAGCCACCAGGATGAGCTCCGGATCGTCCAGAGCAGCCCACAAATCCTCGGAATCATCGCATTCGTAGATGGCTGCCACCGGGCAGTAGGCACTGCATTGCCCGCATTTTACGCATTCGCTGCTTTCCAGAGGGCGGTCAAAGGTGGGGCCTACATAGGTCTCAAACCCCCGTTCGCTGCTCTGCAAGGCATGCACATCTTGAATCTCGTTGCATACATAAGTACAACGTCCGCAATTTATGCAATAAGAAGGGTCCAGGGTGATGGCGAGGGAAGATTCGTCTATTCCTTTGTATTTACGTTTCACGTGTTTCAAGCTCATATGGCGGATGGCGAGCTCTTGGGCTAAGTCCTGCAATTCACAACGTCCGTTTTTGATGCATTCCGGGCAGTTGTTGGGATGATTGGACAGGATGATCTCCACGGCTTCGCGGCGCAGATCCAAAAGCTTTTTACCGGTGGTCTTGATCTCCATGCCTTCTTCACAAGGGGTGGAGCAGGCTCGCACGGTGCGGCCATTTATTTCCACCATGCAAACTCCACAATTTCCAAAGGCTGGCAGGTCCTCATGGTAGCATAGATGCGGAACCGGATATCCGGCCTTGGTGCAGGCGTGTAAGACCTTGGTGTTGTTCAGCACGCGGGTGGCTTTACCATTTACATAAACAGTTATCATATTCACTCCTTTCGGGGTTTTTTCCCTAAGTGAGTGCATAATGTATAAAGGCGAATAATGTGTCAAGTGCGGAGTTTCGCTCTTCAAGCCAAGCGGAGTTTCGGAGTTTAAGTCGGCTCGGATAATGCTGGATTGGATGCGTCTCGCATCCAGCAAGGCCGAGGCCTTGATTGAAAAGGAGCACCGCCTACCGTAGAGCAGGATGCCATTTTTGTAGACACGAAATATCCCAAAGCCTTCTGAAGTCCAATGCGCTGTCAAGTAACAGTTTACGTGAGGTTTAC
>JALNWR010000061.1 GCA_023230795.1 Candidatus Cloacimonadota bacterium | reverse complement strand
AGTCCCATCGGGACGCCATTTTAGATAGCAACCTACAGCTACACAAGGTTATAGAGTCCTGTAGGGACGGCATTTCAGATAGCAAACACCGACCAGTCCATAATCAGACTCTCGTAAAATGGGTGGGTGTCTGTGTTTGGTTTCCATTGACAAAAACAGGCTGTTCAAAATGCTGGAACAAATAGTATTTAAAGGTTGCAATCAATGAGAAAATATATAGTCTCGATCTTGGGACGCCCGAATGTGGGCAAATCGACTTTATTCAATCGGCTCTGTCGCAAGCGTGTAGCCATAGTTGATTTTGAAGCCGGAGTTACCAGAGACCGCAAGTATGAAGATGTAGAGTGGACAGGCAAGGTCTTCAAGATTGTTGATACCGGTGGCATCATCTACAGCAGCGATGAGCCCATGGATAAAATGATCATGCATCAGGCTCTTTTGGCGATAGAAGAAAGTGACGTGATCATTTTCATGGTAGATGCGCAGACCGGAACCACCGATCTTGACAAGGCGATAGCCAAGCTGCTTTTCCCGCATAGAGATAAGGTGCTTCTGGTGGCAAATAAAGCCGATAGTGAAAAGCATGAATGGGAAGTGTATGACTTTTTGCAGCTGGGCTTTGGCGATGCTTTCCCGATTTCGGCCTCACATGGCAGAAATACCGGAGACTTTTTGGACGAACTGGTGAGCATGATGCCGGACACTCTGGATATAAATTACGAAGAAGAGGAAGATCATCCCACGCGCATCGCTGTGGTGGGTAAACCAAATGTAGGGAAATCCTCGATCATAAATGCACTTTTGGGCGATGACAAACTGATAGTAACCGATATTCCCGGGACCACGCGGGATAGTATAGACACTGTGTTTCGCTATCATGGCAAGGAATACATCCTGGTGGATACAGCGGGTCTGAGGCGCAAAACCAAGGTTACATACGGAGTGGAATATTTCAGCGTGATGCGCACCATCGAAGCTGTGGATAGAAGCGACATAGTGATTCTCGTGCTGGCAGCCGATGAAGATATCTCTACTCAGGACCTTAAGATAGCTTCTTATGCGCAGCGCAAAATGAAAGAAATTCTGATAGTCTATAATAAATGGGACCTGGTGGAAAAAGACACTGGCACTACGGGTAAGTTCATCAGAAACCTGCATGACAGAATGGCGTTCTTGCAGTTTGCACCGGTGATCTTCATCTCGGCCAAGACCCATCAGCGCATTCATAAACTTATGGAAATCGTGGTTCAGATCGAAGAAGAAAGCAAAAAACGCATCTCCACTTCCGAGCTTAACCGCTTTATGGAAACCGTAATTGCGCGCCGGCCGCCCACGCATCCCACCGGCAAGCATGTGAAGATATTTTACATCACTCAAGCTGCGGTGAAGCCTCCCATCTTTATCTTCTTTTGCAATAGCCCCGGTTTGATCACAGAAAACTATCGTAAATTCTTGCACAATCAACTGCGGGAAGTATTTAAGTTCACCGGAGTATCCATAAAACTGATTTTCAAAGGCAGAGACAAAGAGGATAGAGAGGAAGATGGATCTTAAATATTTGATGCCCGTAATAGCCTATCTTTTGGGAAGCATCCCGGTAGGCTGGATAGTAGCCAGACTCTTTTACCAGAAAGACATCCGCACAGAAGGCAGCGGCAATATCGGTGCTACCAATGCCTTAAGAATCTTTGGCACCAAGGTGGGGCTCATTGTGCTGATTTTGGATATGCTCAAAGGCATCATCGCGGTGCTCTTGGCCCGGCATCTCTTTTCAGCGGAGCATCCCCTGGTAGCTCTCTGTGGTCTCCTGGCCATCTTGGGGCATATCTTCCCTGTCTGGCTTAGATTCAAAGGCGGCAAGGGAGTGGCCACAGCGGGAGGAGTATTTCTAGCGCTTTCGCCTCTCAGCCTGCTAATAGCTTTGATCAGCTTTGTCTTGATCGTAGCTAAGACCCGCTATGTATCTCTGGGCTCGATCATCGGGTCGCTTATCTTTGGCCTCAGCATAGTAGTCCAGCAGCTCACAAAAGATGGAGTCAATTGGGCTTTGCTGGCTTTGACCGGCATCGTAGTCCTGATGATCATCATCAAACATAGACAGAATATCCAGCGCCTCTGGCAGGGCCGGGAAAATAAAATTAGTTTTAAGAAAAAAGGAAAATCCTGATGTGTGGAATACTTGGAGTAGTTGGCAGTCCCAATGCGGCCAAATTGACGTCTTTGGGGCTATTTGCGATCCAGCATAGAGGGCAGGAAAGCTGTGGGATGGCGGTCTCAGATGGCAGAGTGATCCGTCTGCGCAAAAAGATGGGTTTGGTTAAAGAAGTCTTTACAGAGGCTGAAATGCAGAAGCTGCCCGGGAGTATCGCCATCGGTCATGTACGCTATCCTACCAAAGGTTCGGCTACTGAGTTCAATACCCAACCGCATTTGGTGGAGACCCTGGCGGGGCCTACATACGCTCTGGCTTCCAATGGCGATATAGTAAATTATCATGCTATGCGCCGCTTTCTGGAAGAGCATAACGTTTATTTCAAAAGCGATAACGATGGTGAATTGCTGGTAAAATACATAGCCTATCAGGTTATGCGGCAGGGAGATGGAGTCATCGAAGCCATCCGTCATCTGATGCGTGATATCAAAGGCGCTTATTCTACAGTGCTCTGCACTTGGGACGCTATGTATATGTTTCGGGACCCTCACAGCATCCGCCCTATGGTTTGGGGAAAAATGCAGGATGGAACTGTGGTGGTGGCATCGGAAAGCTGCGCTCTGGATACTCTGGATGCCAATGACCGGCGGGAGATTCCCCCGGCCGGCATAGTGAAAGTGAGCAGCGAAGGCATCCGGGTGATAGAAAACGATCCTGGCCTGTATCGCAGTGTGCCAAATTCACGGCATTGTATATTTGAGCAAATCTATTTTTCAAGGCCGGATAGCTATCACTTTGGTGAAGACGTATTCCGGGTGAGAGAAGCCCTGGGAGCCGCTCTGGGCAAGGCAGACCAGGGTCTGAAAGCGGATTATGTGGTCCCTGTACCGGATTCGGCAAATTTCATCGGCCTGGGCTATAGTAACGAAGCTAAAATCCCCCTGTCTTTGGGGCTCATCCGCAATCACTATATCGGCCGCACCTTCATCAAACCGGAGCAGACTATTCGCGATGAAAGTGTGCGACAAAAGTTTAACCTTCTACCAAATTTCTTCAAAGACAAGAGCGTGGTTTTGATAGATGACAGCATAGTGCGCGGAACCACAATTCGCAAGATAGTGGAATTGATCAAACGCGCAGGGGTGAAACAGGTGCATCTGCGTATTGGTAGTCCCCAAGTAAAGCATAGCTGCTATTATGGCATAGATACTCCCTCCAAAGAGGAATTGATCGCCAATATATACGATCTGGATGAGATACGTCAGCGTACCGGTGTGGATAGCCTGAAATTCATGGATATTAAGGACTTGCGCGGCTGTGTCCAAAATCCGGAAGATTACTGTTATGCCTGCTTCAATGGAGATTATCCCGTGGGCGTGCCTGGAGAGTAAAGATGAGAGAACTTATCAAAAAGATTTGGAAGAGAAAGGTAGTTGTATTGGGCGATATGATGCTGGACAGCTATCAATGGGGTAAGGTGGACCGCATATCCCCTGAAGCGCCGGTGCCTGTAATCGCTATCGACAAAGAAGAATACCGCCTGGGCGGAGCTGCAAACGTGGCGCTAAACCTTACTGCTTTGGGTGCAGAGGTCTATCCCATCGGAGTGGTGGGTAGTGAAGGCAATGCCAAGATAATGCGCAAACTTTTTAAACATCATAAATTGGATACCGAAGGGCTGGTTAGTGAAAAAGGACGTAAGACTACTATCAAAACCCGCATTGGAGCAGTGAACCAGCAGATTGTGAGAATCGATATCGAAGATAACTCCTGGATCCTGGCAGAGACCGAAAATGAGATAATCAGCAAGCTCGCTCCACGCATCAAAATCGCCGATTTGCTGATCATAGAAGACTATAACAAGGGGCTGCTGAGCGAAAGAGTAATAGCCGAAACTCTAAGGCTCTGCGAAGAGCACAAGGTGCCCGTGGCGGTGGACCCCAAACAAAAGAACTTCTTTAGCTACCAGGCCGTAGATATCTTCAAACCAAACTATCTGGAGCTGCAAAACAACCTGGGAGTCACATTTGATAGCGAAAAAGACTTTATGGATGCTGCATCAAAGAGCCTTGATCTGCTCAAATGCAAATATCTGGTAGTTACTCATGGGGCAAAAGGCATGTATATCTTTAGCAAGGGCAGCAAGGTGCGGCATCTGCCCAGCTTTGCCCGGGAAGTCTATGACGTATCCGGGGCCGGAGACACCGTGATCAGCGCTTTGGCTCTGGCTTATAGTGCCGGAGCGGAGATTGCGCAAGCTGCATCTTTTGCAAACCATGCCGCCGCTGTGGTTTGTGGCAAACTTGGCACCGCCACTGCCAGCAGTCAGGAGATTTTGGCAAGTTATGAAACTCACAGATAAGATCATAGCCAGAGCCGAAAGCTCGGAGCTTGGCAAAAAGTTGCATGAGTCTGGCGGGAAGATAGTCTTTACCAACGGCTGTTTTGATATCATCCACGCCGGACATGTATCCTATCTCTCTGCGGCTAAAGCTCTGGGGGATATCCTGATTTTAGGCTTGAACAGCGATAAATCGGTAAAAAAGCTCAAAGGTAAGAGCCGTCCTATCAATACGCAGCAAGACCGGGCGACAGTTTTGGCGGCGTTCAGCTTTGTGGATTATGTGATAATATTTGAGGAAGATACGCCTTATGAGCTGATCAAAGAGCTGCAGCCGGATATACTGGTCAAAGGCGGAGATTGGCATCGGGATCAGATCGTGGGCTCTGATCTGGTATTAAAGCGGGGTGGCAAGGTGCTGTCTCTGAGCTATGTGCAGGGACTATCCACTACCAATATCTTAGATAAACTAAAGGGGTAAGCATGCCTGATGAAGAGATTCAAGATAAGGGATTGGTAACCGCTATGGCCGATGGCATTGCCAGTGTGGAAGTATTGCGCGGCGGGGGCTGCAGCAGCTGTAGTCTGCATGGTATTTGCTTTTCCAAAAACACTCCGGCGGTGTTTCAGATCCAGACAGAGCTACCCCTGCAAGTGGGAGACGAAGTGGAGCTGAGCATATCTGCGGAAGGCAGGGTGTTGGCCAGCCTCCTGGTCTTTGGTATGCCTGTGCTTTTTCTGATGCTGGGGTTCTGGATCGCAAACCGCTTTCTGGCGGAATTACCCAGCATTATCCTTGCTTTTTCCGCAATGGTGCTTAGTTTTTTTATTATCAAGTTGTTCGACAGACGTTGGGAACAGAAATTCAAAATAGAGATTATGAGGAAGTTGTGAAGATTCGCTTAAATGAGATGGTATTCTATGGCTTTCATGGTGTTCACGTGGAAGAGCGCAGCCTGGGGCAGCGCTTTGTGGTATCAGTCACCCTTTATACAGACGATAATTTGGACAGCAAAATCCGCAATCTGGAAGACACCATAGATTATACCAAGGTCTATGCCGAGATTCGTGATATCATGGAAAGCAAGCAGTTTCAGCTGCTGGAAAGCTGTGCAAACACAATAGCCGATAAACTGATCCAGGATTTTGCTTTGCTTACAAAGCTCAGGATATGCATCCAAAAGCCTTCCGTGCCCATACAGGGCAGCCTGAAAAGTGTGGAAGTGGAAATATGCAGACACCGAAATTGATCTACCATCTGTTGGTGGGATCAAATATGCACGATCCTGCCAGACAGCTAAAGCTGGCTTTGCAGAAGATATCTGCACTTCCGGAGCTTAAGCTGCTGAAAACTTCCGGCATGCAGCGCACCAAGCCTTATGGCAATATAGATCAGGCCGATTTTTACAATCAGGTATTGGAGCTGGAAAGTACGCTGGAGCCTCAGGCCATGATGGCTGCCCTGCTGAATATCGAAAAGCAGATGGGGCGTAAGCGAGTGCAAAAGTGGGGACCGCGCATTATAGACCTTGACATACTTTTGATCCAGGATAAGATCATCGAAACTCAGACTTTGACTGTTCCGCATTATGATTTGCACAATAGAGCCTTCGCTTTGGAGCTCTTGAGTGAAATCGCCCCTGATGCGGTGCATCCCAGACTAAATAAAACAATATCTGAGCTAAAGCAAGAGCCCCAGCTCAGCCGGAGGAAACATATGAAGCCCCTTGCAGCGATAGTGCTGGCTGCCGGAAGAGGCACCCGCATGAAATCAGAACGTGCCAAAGTAACTTTCCCGCTTGCGGATAAGGCAATGGTCCAGCGTGTGGTAGATACCGCTCTGGATCTGGATTGCGCAAAGATAGCCGTGGTGGTAGGATGGAAAAAAGCGACTGTGATCGGCGCTTTGGAAGATGATGGCAGACTAAGCTTTGTAGAGCAAACAGAACAGCTGGGCACCGGGCACGCAGTGCAAATGGCGGCTCCGGCGCTAAAGGACTTTTCCGGCGATGTCCTGATCCTTTGCGGAGATGTGCCTTTGCTCTCCAGCGACACGGTGCAAAAACTTTATGCCAAACATCAAAGCTCAAAGGCAGCAGTTACAGTGCTCACCGCCATTTTAGAAGACGCTGGCAAGTATGGCCGGATGCTGCGGGATGAGAGCGGCCGGATCAAAGGCATAGTGGAATATAAAGACGCCAGCCCGCAGCAGCGCAAAATCCAGGAATGGAATACCGGAATCTACTGCTATCAAGTCGATAAGCTCTTCAAAGCCCTGGCCAGGATTAATGCCGATAACGAACAAAATGAATACTATCTTACCGATACCTTGTCCATCCTGTATGATGAAGGCGAGAAAGTGGAAAACGTGATCCTGGAAGACCTGATGGAGGTGTCTGGAGTGAATTCTCAGGAGCAGCTCGCCGAATTGGAAGATATCTATGTAGATAAGATTCGCAAAAAATGGCTCAACAGCGGAGTCATGATGCACAATCCTGCCACAATATACATTGGCGATGACGTTGTTCTTTCTGCGGATGTGGAAATCGGTCAGGGCTGTGTGCTCAAAGGTAATACCACCCTGGATGAGGGAGTGGTGCTGGGGCCGAATTGCTATCTCGAAAATGCAGTGATCTCAAACGATAGCGTGCTTTTGGGGCACAATATCATAGTAGATAGCTTCATTAAGGAACATGAAATTCTGGACTACGGCAGCAGAGTAATCGAAGAAGAAGATTATGACTAAGAAATACCTGTATTCCCCCTGGCGGTTAGATTATATCATGGGTGAAAAGCCCGAAGATTGCGTGATGTGCAGAGCCCGCGAGCTGGGGTCTGACGAAGATAATCTCATCTTGTTTCGGGGCAAATCTTGCTACATCATGCTAAACCGCTATCCTTACAACAACGGTCATCTGATGATAGTACCTTATGCTCATGAGAGCATGGTCAACGATCTTTTGCCCGAGACCTGGCAGGAGGCCTGTGAATTGATCAAAGTATGCGAGCGGGTCTTTCATGAAGCTTATTGTTGTGAAGGCATCAATATCGGGATCAATCTGGGCTCTGCCGCAGGAGCCGGCATCGCTGAGCATCTGCATATTCACATGGTGCCGCGCTGGAGTGGAGACAGCAATTTCATGAGTGTGGTGAGTGGCGAAAGAGTAATCCCGGAGGCCTTTGAATCCAGCTATAAGAGATTAAAACAAGAGATTTTGAGGCAATTATCCTGCGATGAATGAACAGTTGGATTTGACAACAAAGCCCCCTTCAAAAAAGTGGTATTCTAAAGCTTGGTTGCTTTACATGGTAATTGCGCTTCTGCTCGTCCTGGCCTTGGTTTTTGTCCTTTCCCGGGATGATGAAGATAAAATTGACAGCTATGCTTATGGTGAAGACCAGCTTCCAGCGATCAAGATAATCGTGCTAAATGGCTGCGGTTTTGATCAGCTGGCCTCAGATTTTGCGGCTTCACTAAAGCATAAAAATATTGATGTGATCAGTTTGGGGAATACTCCCCGTCCCATCTACGATAAGTCTATCATCGTGATGCGAAAAGAGGACAAACGCGACCTGCAAAGACTACAGAAAATGACTGGTATCCAGCGTTGGACGAGTGCGCTGAACGAGTATCACAGCGCTGATTTTGATGTCATCGTCGGGCGTGATTTTGAACAGTTTATGAACTAAAATGGAGGAGATATTGCAAGACAATATCAAGCTTGAAGCTATCCTGGAATGGCTTACCGAAAAGAAAGCCGAAAACGTGCGCGTCTATGAAGTGCAAGGCAAGACCGATTACACGGATGTGATAATAGTATGTGAAGGCAGTGCTGATCAGCATACCAAGGCTATCGCCAGCCATCTGATCGATATGGCCAAAGAGCATCATCTCAGAGTACTCAGCAAAGCAGGGATGGAATCCGGACAGTGGATTTTGATCGATATCGGCGATATCGTGGTGCACATATTCCTGCCTCAGATGCGTGATTACTATAAAATAGATGAGCTTTTTGAAAAAGTAAAAAACCGTGATCTCGAAGAGGAAAATAAATGATCAAAGAGATTATACACGCTCACCTGCTTGAGACCCTTGATAAATTGGGGATTTTCCATGAAAAGGAATTCAGCGTGGAAATCCCGAATATGGTAGAGCATGGTGACTATTCCACAAATTGCGCCATGATCCTGGCCAAAGAAAACAAAAAAGCTCCCAAAGCTTTGGCAGAAGACCTCATAAAGACTCTGAAAAAGAATAAAGACTACAAAAAGGTAGAGATTGCCGGTCCCGGCTTTATCAATTTCTATCTGTCCGCTGCCTTTTTCCAGAGAATCTTTTGGGAGATTTACAAAACCGGAGTGAACTTTTCCAGCTCTGATTCTGGCAAGGGCGAAAAGATCCTGATTGAATTCATCTCAGCTAATCCTACCGGGCCCTTAAACATCGTAAATGCCAGAGCTGCAGCCTTTGGCGATACCCTCTACCGGGTGATGAACAGGGTGGGCTATGCCCCCGCCCGAGAGTTTTATATAAACGACGCCGGTAACCAGGTGGATATCCTGGCCGAGTCTCTGGAACTGAGACTAAGGGAGCTGCATGGCGAAAATATAGGCGAATTCCCTTACGAAGCCTATCACGGTGAATATGTAAAGCATCTGGCTCAAAAACTCAATGCTACCGAAGGCGTCCGAGTATTTATGATGACCGAAAAAGACCGTATGGAACACCTGAAAGAATTTGCTTTGGCCGAGATTCTGGAAATGCAAAGAAACTCACTGGAGCGCTTTGATGTAGTCTTCGACGGCTGGGTTTCGGAAAAAACCCTGCGCGCAGAAGGTGTGGTGGAAGAAGTGCTTTCATATCTTACCGAAGCGGATTGCACCTTTGAAAAAGATGATGCTATCTGGTTTGCCTCTACCAATTTTGGAGACGATAAAGATAGGGTACTCATGAAGTCAGATGGTTCCATCACATATTTCGTGCCGGATCTGGCCTATCATCTCACCAAAATCCAAAGGGGATTTACCACTCTGATCGATATCTTTGGCCCCGATCATCATGGCTATGTACCCAGGATCAAAGCGGCTTTCAGGGCTTTGGGTTACGATGAGGATATGCTGGAAATCATCTTTCTACAACAGGTGAATCTCTTTGAGAGCGGCGAACGGGTCAAAATGAGTAAACGGGCCGGTAAAATAGTGACTATGGACGATCTGATCAGCGTGGTGGGCAAAGACGCCGCCCGCTATTTCTTCATCGCCAGAAAAGCCAATGCCCATCTGAATTTTGATCTGGAATTGGCTATGCAACAAAACAACGAAAACCCGGTTTACTATTGCCAATACGCTCATGCCAGAATCTGCAGTATTATCAAAAAGGCTAAAAAAGAGAAAATCTGGCCCAAACACTTCAAAAAAGAATTCCTGTCCAAACTCAATAAAACCGAAGAGCTGGCTATCATCCAGAAGCTGTCAGATTTGCCAGAGCTGCTCACCTTGATTGCCATTCACAGAGAGCCGCATCGCCTCACCACATATCTGGAAGAGCTTTCGGCCATGGTTCATAAATACTACGCCCGCTACAAGATAGTGAGCCCAAAGAGTAAGGACCTTTCAAGAGCCAGACTCATGCTGCTGGATACGGTAAAGAAAACGATGGTTATCGTCTTTGATTTGATGGGAATATCTGCACCGGAAAAGATGTAATACAGATGCTACGCAGGATGCAGCAGCTTTCCCAAAGTGATTTACCCGCGGTTTTGGAGATTGAAACCCGGGCTTTCTGCGATCCCTGGCCGGAAGCAGCCTTCAGTGCAGACATCCTACAGCATGCCTGGATTCTGGAAGTGGACGATCAGCTATGCGGTTATATCATCTACCATCTGGTGCTAGACGAAGCTATTATCTTGAATTTTGCCATAGACCCGGACATGCGCAGGCAGGGTCATGGGACGCATCTGCTTTCCAGGACTCTTTCTGAGCTTGAGCAGAGCGGCTACACCCGTTTCTATCTTGATGTACGGCGTAGCAACAGAGCCGCCATCCAGCTTTATGAAAAACATGGCTTTATGTGTCTGGGAATACGTAAAAGCTATTACAACGATCCCGAGGAAGATGCCATCTTAATGGGGAAAATCCTCACAAATCAAGGAAACTCTCATGATTCATAAATACGACTATCTGGTATTGGGCAGCGGTATAGCCGGCCTGATCTTCGCCTTGCAGGTATCAGAGCGGGGCAGAGTAGCAGTAATTAGTAAAAGCGGGCTTTATGACTGCAATACAGATTACGCCCAAGGCGGCATAGCAGCGGTTTTGGATGCCACAGATTCTTTCGCCGAGCATATAGAAGATACCTTCAATGCCGGCGCTCATCTGGGTAAGAAGCAGGTGATCAGCCAGATAATCGAACAAGGGCCCAAACTGATCCAATATCTGATCGATTTGGGCACAGATTTTACCCGCCGGGATGATGCTTACGACAGCCGCCTGGAGAATCTTTCGCTTACCATGGAAGGTGGGCATACCCATCGCCGCGTAGCCTATGCTGCAGACAGCACCGGCCATCAGATTATGGAAGCCCTGATCAAGAGCTGTAAAGCCAATCCCAATATAGATATCTTTGAGAACCGCATTGCAATCGATTTGATCACCCAACACCACGTGACCAATGACGAAGGGTTTATCCCCGGCATTTCCTGCTGGGGCGCTTATATACTGGATTCAGCTACGAACAATGTGGATATCTTCAAAGCCCACAAGACCATGCTGGCTACCGGAGGCGCCTCACAAATATATAGCCACAATACCAATCCTGATGTAGCTACAGGAGACGGCATGGCTATGGCCCGTTTAGCGGGCGGCAGGCTGGCCAATATGGAGTTTGTCCAGTTTCATCCCACTGCGTTTTGGAGCCCGGAAGGCGATACTTTCCTGATCTCGGAAGCGGTACGGGGCGAAGGGGCAATTTTACGCCTTTCCGATGGTAGCACATTTATGGAAAACTACCATCCCAAAGGCAATCTGGCCCCACGTGATGTGGTGTCTCGCGCGATCGACAGCGAGCTGAAGCGTCGGGGAGAGAAGTTCTGTTGGCTGGATGCCACCGGCATTTCTGCAAAGCATCTGTACGAGCACTTCCCTTACATTGGCAGCCGCCTGAAAGAGCGGGGGATAGATTTCACAAAAGAGCCGATTCCCGTGGCTCCTGCTGCTCATTACTTCTGCGGAGGCGTGATAGCCACTATAGATGGACTCACCGATATCCGCAATCTATTTGCCGCTGGAGAAGTAGCCTGCACCGGCCTGCATGGGGCAAATCGGCTGGCTTCAAATTCCCTTTTGGAAGCTCTGGTAACTGCATATAACGCTGCCAATCATCCCCTTATCGAAGAGAAGGTAGCTTTCCCCAAGATTCCTCAGTGGCGCTTTATGGGTGACTTTAATGAAAATGAATGGGTGGTAATCTCGCACAATCGGGAGATCATAGGAACCATCATGCAAGGCTATGTGGGCATCCGCCGTTCCCGTCGCCTTTTGAAATATGCCCTCTCGCGTCTGGAAAATATTTACAACGAGATCAATAATTTTTATCAACACAATTCTGTGCGCCGGGAGGTGGTGGAGACCCGGAATATGGCTGTAATCGCAATAGCCGTGATTCGCAGCGCTCTTTCCCGCAAGGAAAGCCGGGGAGCGCATTACCTGATTGACAATCCCCAGCGAGATGATCTGCATTATCTACACGATACCATCATCTAAGAGAAGAACTATGCCAGGATATTTTATCACATTTGAAGGAATAGAGGGTAGCGGAAAAAGCACCCAGATCAAGCTGCTTGAGGGTTACCTTGCCCAAGAGCAGATTCCCTTCCTCAGCACCCGCGAGCCAGGCGGAACTCCAGTAGCAGAGGCCATTCGCAAGATTCTTTTGGACCCGCTTTATGCCGAGCTCTTGCCCGAAACGGAGCTTCTGCTTTATAGTGCCTCTCGCGCTCAACACACTGGCGAGCTGATTCTGCCAGCCCTGAATGCCGGCAAGGTAGTGATTTCAGATCGATATTACGACAGCACTTATGCCTATCAGGGAGCGGCCAGAGACTTGGATTATGAGCTTATCGATGTGCTGAGCAGCTTTGCCACTTTTCATACTGTTCCCGATCTCACCGTGCTGCTTGATCTTCCTGCCCAGGAGGGTCTCGGCCGAATTGTGCATCGGGACCTGGACAGATTGGAGCAGGAAGACATCTCTTTTCATAGAAAGGTTCGAGAGCAATTTTTATTTATTGCCAAAAAACACGCATCCAGATATCTTGTATTGGATGCTACAAAAGCTCCAGAGGTGATTCATCAAAGTATCATCCGAGCTCTAAATTTTAATAGGAGACCAAAGCATGAAGCCTAAACAACGCACTGCCCTCATCACTATCGTCGGAGTGTGGTTTTTGACCGCCACACTACTGCTGGTAGCTACAAACGCGTTTGCACAATCACGTCCCGCTCCGGGAAACATATATAGTCAGATTCAGCTCTTTAGTGAGGTTCTGCAAAAGCTCAAACAGAATTATGTGACAGAGCTGTCCGATGAAGAATTGATCGAAGCAGCCATAAAAGGCATGTTGAGTTCCACAGACCCGCATACAAATTACTTTACTGCAGATCAATTCAAGGATTTCACTACCAGT
>JALNWR010000060.1 GCA_023230795.1 Candidatus Cloacimonadota bacterium | reverse complement strand
GAGCGCGTAGCCACCATATTCTATATGGGCTTCTTCAATGCAGAGGCCTTACTGCTCACCGAGACCGGGAACCAGACCGGCGCCATTCAGATCGCAGCTACCGATGCTGTGACCCAGATTCCATTCTTTATTACTACTTGTGATTATACTTTGATCGGGGAAGAATTTTACGCCGCCAGTGCCTATCTTTCCCGCAACCACGATATGGTAAGCATGTTAAAAGCGCAGGATTACTTCAAGCTCTTTATCATCCTGGGTATCCTGGTCGGGACAGTGCTCTCCACTTTGCATGTTTCCGGCTTCATCCAAGCTTTCCCAGTAGAATAGGAGGTTCTATGGATAAGATTCCAACTTCTACCCTGAAACGACTACCTCAGTACATTGAAGTGCTGAAGAGACTGAAAAAGGCAGGACTTCATGAAGTCTCCGCCACCAAAATCTCTGTATTTTCGAATATCCATCATACCCTGGTGCGCAAGGATATCTCCTTTACCAAAGTTGCTGCCACCAAGACCGGATACAAGGTGATACCCTTGCAAAAAGCGATCGAGGAATTGCTTGACTGGGTGGATATTTCTTCCTGCTTACTGGTGGGAGTAGGCCATCTGGGCAGCGCCCTTCTGGGCTATCAGGAATTTTCCCAAAGAGGACTGTCTATAGTTGCCGCTTTTGATAATGACCCCCAGAAGATCGACACCAAAGTTCATGGCGTGTCGGTTTATTCCGCTTTGGATATTACCGCTTTGGCGCTTCAGGAGAAGATCCGCATTGGCATCATTACAGTGCCTCCGGAATCTGCTCAATTGATCGCAGACATTATGGTGCATTCCGGCATCAAAGCCATCTGGAATTTTACTCCACACAAGATTATTGTCCCGCCGGATATCATTGTGGAATATGTGGATATGTTTGCCTCTCTGGCTGTGCTTTCCAGACGGCTGGCAGAGCAACACCATATCAAATGATAAAACAAGCAGCCTGCACTCAGAACTCAAAACCGCTTTTGGATTAACTGGGTTCAAGCAGGCTTAAAACCCTAAAACTAATGTTAAACGAGGTACCCCTATGAATACATCCTATCAGAAGATTCAAGACCAATTGATGGCAGCCAAACCCAAGTGTGAAGAGCTCATTGAAATGATGCGCAGTAGTGAGATCAGTTTGCAAAATCCTTACTCGGAGTTTTTCAACGCATATCGCCTGATCGTCTTACAAGCCTGGGATTTTGCCAAGAAGCTTGAGCAGGAACCCTTGCTTAAAAATATACCATTAAGAGAATTACAGCAGCTTAATTCTGATTATTACGCCAGCCTGCATCCCGAGAAGGGCTATGAAAATAGCCTGGCCAATCCGGATTATGCGCACAAACTTTATGGCGATAAGATGGGAGCCTTTCTCTCGGCAGTCTTTAGCCGTGCTTATAGCAGCCGTCACTTTCTATTGATGGGGCTGTATCCAGACCTGGAAATCTCTCTGAATATTTATTTCCGCTTTTTGGAAACTGCGGATACCCCGGATTATGAAGTCTGGCTGGATATCTATCGCCAGGAGATACAAAAGGACATGGAGCTCAGGACCAAGGCCTCCCTGGCCGGGCGCTATTGTCCCGAACAGGATTACTATTACAAGATCGTGAGCGATGCGGACCTAGACGACATCCGTTATCTTTATCGCTATGGCGTGTATCTGGGTGAACATGACATTCAGATGGCAGATTTCATGCGCAATTATCCCCCGCAGGAATTGGCTGCAATCGCCAAATTCTTCGTTACCAGCTGGGTAGATGGCTTTGTCCGCACCAAGAAAGATTATACCAAAAAGAAATTCGCCACACTCATCATTCCTGCCGGCATGGAGGCCCTGGGCAGGCTCATTATCGATGAACTTGCAGCCATTGGCATTCAGGCTCTCGTTCCCAGGCCTCATACCATAGGTATCAACCGTCAGTACCAATATGACCACCGTTATGACGGCGCTCTCAGTCTGGACCGGGAGTTTATGGAACAATCCCTGAAAGCCATGGCAAACGGCTATGAAGAGCTAAAAGACCTCATCGCCTTGCAAGCAGGCCCTCTGTATGTGGAGCTCTTTGGCGAGATTCCCTTCTCTCCAAAAAACAAAAGCACCGCCCTTAAGCTCAGTCAGGAGCAGCAAAAATTGCGCCAGGAGCAAGCTGCGCACGCCGGCCAGATCTATTATTCATATTACAAACGTGATGAATCCAGCTTTTCCATCATTGCCTTCCCTTCCACCGAGATTGGGGAGAACTTCCCGGAAATCTTTGCGGATACCCTCAAAATCAATCTCCTGGATAGCAATCGCTACGCTAAGATTCAACAAAACATCATCGATGTGCTGGACACCGCAGATTACGTACACGTCAAGGGCAAGCCCGGGAACGATACAGATATCAAAGTGCAAATGCATGAGCTCAAAAACCCCGATCTTGAGACTCTGTTTGAAAACTGCGTGGCCGATGTCAATATCCCCGTGGGTGAGGTATTTACATCTCCCGTTCTGAAGGGAAGCACCGGCACTTTGCATGTGGAAGATATCTATCTGAACGGCCTGAGATTTTTCAACCTCCGCATCCATTTTGAGGATGGCTGGGTAAAGGACTATTCCTGCACAAACTACGATGATCCCATCGAAGCCAAAAACTACGTGCATGAGAATCTCCTGCTTCCGCACAAAACCCTGCCTATTGGCGAATTTGCCATCGGAACCAATACCACTGCCTATCAGATCGCCAAAAAACACGATATCATGCCACTACTGCCCATCCTCATTATCGAGAAAATGGGTCCGCATTTTGCCATTGGTGATACCTGTTTCAGCCATGAAGAGGATGCCCCGCATCCCAGCTTCGTGAATGGTAAGGAAATGATCGCAGTGGAAAACGAACATTCCGCCACGCGCAAAGAAGACCCCGTAAATGCCTATCTGATGAAGCATTTGGATATCACCCTGCCCTACGAAATGCTAAAATTCATCTCAGCCGTGCACAAAGACGGCACAAAGACAGACATCATCAGGGACGGACGCTTTGTGGTGCCCGGCACCGAAGAGCTGAATATCCCGCTTATTGAGATGGAAAAAGATTAGACGATAACTTGTAAAAGCCAAAAGGGGAGTCTTGCTATAAGACTCCCCTTCCTTTTTCAATATTTCGTTTGTGTTCTATGAGCTATAGTTCTGGATTAACTTAGCTGTAAATCAGCTTTCCTTATATCCCCTTTTCAAAAAGATTGGCCATAGTTTTTACCGAACCCAAAAGAGCGGAGGATTCGTAAGGCAGTACCACTGTCTTATCACCCTGTTGCACCAATTTTTGAAAGGCATCGATGTATTTGAGTGCAATCTGGTATTGAGCCGGATCTGCGCCGCTTTCTTTGAGGGCTTCGGCTATCATCAAGATAGATTTGCGTTCGGCATCGGCCACCAGTAATCTGGATTGCGCTTCACCATCTGCCCGGGCGATCTTGGCCTGGCGTTCACCTTCAGCCACCCTGATCTGATATTCTTTTTCTCCGTCAGCGGTGAGGATTTTGGCACGTTTATCACGCTCGGCCCGCATCTGTTTTTCCATCGCATTGCGAATCTCTTCCGGCGGCTGAATCTCTTGGAGCTCCACCCGGTTTACCTTTACGCCCCACTTGTCGGTAGCTTCATCCAGGATCAGGCGCAGCTTATTGTTTATCGAATCCCGGGAGGTAAAGGTCAAGTCCAGCGTGAGTTCACCGATTACGTTACGCAGAGAGGTCTGAGTTAGTTTTTCGATAGCTTCGGGCAGATTCCCGATCTCATATACGGATTTGTAAGGATCGGTAATCTGGAAATACAACAGGGCATTGATATTCATGGATACATTATCCGCCGTGATCACGTTCTGACGAGGGAAATCATATACGTTTTCCCGAAGATCAATGCGGTTTTCCACCTTTTGCACCACCACTACGTTGCCGCGGTAATCAGCTTTGTTATACCGCCAGTGTATGGGGCGAACCTTATCAAAGATAGGGATGATGATGTGGATTCCACTGGGAAGAGTTTTATAGTACTTTCCCAGACGTTCGATGATCACTACTTCGGCTTGACGCACTATAATTACGCCACGGGCGATGAAGATCACCACCAAAGCAGCAAAGAACAGTACAAGATATAAAGATAGCATTTTTACCTCCAGCTTTTCACTTAAACACAATATTCTTCATGGCCTTAAATCTGGCAAGTAAAATGTTTGTTTTGTGGCAGAGCGCCATGTAGAGCAGGATGCTATTTTTGCCGAACAGGTTTTTTTGCTGGATTGGATGCGTCTCGCATCCAGCAAAGCATGCCTTAGATAAAGAGCCCCTCCCGTTCTTTGCAGACGAAACACCTGCAATCCAGTATTCTACCTTATAGAACATCCTGTATATAACGTGCAAACAAGAGTATTTATTCCTGCTATTTACACGAGATATCCACGATATCGAACGGGAGAGGATAGTCCGGGCAATTGCTGGGGCCTCCATTTTTGATTTACAATGATGCCATCCCTGCTGGGCAGAGCTTTATTTTCATCATCACACAAAGATTCAAGCTTGTCCCTGGATACAAAACCGCACTATTGCAGAAAGTTATTGACAAAATATCAGCTTTTTCGCTTTCTGTTTTAAGGATTCTCATATCTCATAGTAAATAAATTGCATTGTAAAACAGCATAATAATTGTCCTGAGAAAGGATGGAGGAAAGATGAAGAAAATTTCGATAGTAGTATTGGCCTTAGCCGCTCTATTGCTTGTGGCTTGCGGTCCCAGCGTAAAGGTTCAGAGAGTTTCCACGGATACTACGGTGGACCTCAGTGGTAAATGGAACAACACAGACAGCCGGTTGGTAGCCGAAGAGATGATTCGGGACGTGGTTTCCCGGCCCTGGCTGAGCAATTTTAGCAAAGAAACCGGACGCCCCCCTGTGGTGGCAATCGGCATGATGCGTAATCTTTCCAGCGAGCACATCGAAATGGGTACTTTCGTTTCGGATATATCCCGGGAATTGCTCAATAGCGGTGCGGTGCGGTTTGTGGCCTCCAAAGAAGAACGTGAAGAGCTGCGGGACGAGCGTGCCCAGCAACAATATCATGCTTCAGAAGAAACTGCAAAGCGTATGGCTCAAGAACTGGGCGCGGACTTTATGTTGCAAGGCACTGTGAAGACCATCATAGACCGGGTCGATCGCACCAGAGCGAAATACTATCAGGTAGATATGAAGCTCGTGAATGTGGAAACCAGCGAAACAGTCTGGATCGGCAACAAAGAGATTATGAAGATCGTGGAATCCAGCCGTTTTAAATAACTTAAATGAACAAATCTTTCGGGCACAGAGTAGCTTTTAGTAAAGCTGTAGCGGGTTTGCTGCTCCTTTTCGGAGTGTTGCTGCTCAGCTCCTGTGCCTCGGCCATCCATAGTCCGAAAGTAGTCAAATCACTGGATGATGCTCTTGTTAGCCGGGATATCAATGCCGCGCTCAAGATCGTGGACAATCCCAGGCATTACAAGGAGAAAGAGCGCCTGCTCTACTATCTGGATGCGGGTATGCTGCATTATTACAATGGGGATTGGGAGCGCAGCAACGAGCTTTTGGAAGAGGCTGAGGCGGCGATAGAGCGGCTTTATACCAAAAGTGTGGCACGTGCTGCGGGCTCTATGCTCTTGAACGATAATACTCTGGAGTATTCCGGTGAGGATTATGAAGATATCTATATCAATGTCTTCAAAGCCTTAAACTTTTTGAATCTGGGGGATATAGATGCCGCCTTTGTGGAAATCCGCCGCCTGGACGATAAGCTGGAATATCTGGAGCAAAAGCATGCCGCAATAGCCAAAGACCTGATCAAAGACGGCGAAGCTAAGATGGATCTTAAGTCCGGCCGCCGCCGCTTTCATTCCTCCGCTTTGGCCCGCTATCTGAGCATGGTGATGTATGACGCCGCCCGGCAAAAGGATGACGCCAGGATAGATTATGACAATATCCAGTTTGCCTTTGCCAGTCAACCGGAATTTTATCCCTTTTCGCCGCCTGAAATTGTCCATCCTCAAAAGTCCAAAGCGGCTAATGTGGTGCATGTAATGAGTTTCATAAATCGCGGTCCCTATAAGCGAGCGCGGGAAATGCATATTCATACATCTGAGGACCTGCTTCTGGTGGGCAGCGTGGATAAAGAAATCGAAGTAACCGCCATCCCCTGGCCAGACATCAAGGAAGGATATTACTTCAAGTTTTCCCTGCCCTATTTGAAGCAGCGTGAGCCCCGGGTATATCGGGTGGATGCTATTGGCCCGGAAGGCCAGCGTTACCGGCTGCAAAAGCTGGAAGACTTGGGCTTGGTAGCAAAGCGCAGCTTCGAGGCCAAAGAGCCGATGATATTGATGAAAAGCGTAACCCGCAGCGTTTTGAAGGGCGTGATGGCAGAAGAGGCAAAGGCAGAATCTGCAAAGCAGACCACCAGCTTTGGAGCATCGCTGCTCAGCCTAGCCGTGGATGCAGCGATTCTTTTTGGTGAAAACGCCGATCTCCGGCTTTCCCAGTTCTTTCCCAAAGCCGCTATGATCGCCGAAATCCCGGTTTCTGCGGGGCAGAATACTATCCGCCTGGAATACTATTCCCAATACGGAAACTTGCTCTATAGCGAAGAGCATACTTTGGATGTAAAACCCAATCAGCCCAACCTGATCAACACATGGTGTTTTTAAAATAAATTGAGATAAATGGAGTAACAGTGGAAATTCGAAAATTAGACCAGATGTTTGAAGTTCTGAAAAGCCAAGCAAAAAAACGTCTTATAGCAGCATGGGCCATAGACGCTCATACCATTATGGCAGTAAATGATGCCGTAGAAATGAACATTATCCAGGGTATCCTGGTGGGGGACGAACCCAGGATCAAAGCCGTGTGCGCCGAACATGGTATCGATCCGGCCAATTTTAGCATTATCCATGTCGATAATGATGCAGCCGCTGCCGCTAAAGCGGTGGAAATGATCAATGCCGGCGAGGGAGATTTCCTGATGAAGGGCCTGCTCTCTACAGACCGCTATATGAGAGCCATTTTGAACAAAGAACATGGTCTTATGAACCCCGGGGCTATCCTTTCCCACGTCACTGTAGCCGAGCCCAAGACCTACCATAAACTGCTCATTTTTGGTGATGTGGCCATTATTCCTCTGCCGGACTTGAAGCAGAAAGTAGCCATTACAAATTATCTGATCAAAGTAGCCAAGCTCTTGGGCATCACTACTCCCAAGGTGGGATTGCAAGCCGCCAGTGAACAGACCTTGCCCAAAATTCCTTCCTGTGCCGATGCGGCTATCATCTCCAAAATGGCGGATCGGGGACAGATCAAAGGCGCCATCATCGAGGGGCCTCTGGGTTTTGACCTTATCATAGATAAAGAAAGTGCGCAGATCAAAGGCATGAAAAGCGAAGTCTGCGGCGATGCGGATTGCATACTGTTTCCCAATATCGAAGCCGGGAACGTCTTTTACAAAACCCTGGTGAAGCTCTGCGGTAGCGAACTTTGCGCTATCGTGATGGGTGCCCGGGTGCCTTGTGTGCTTACTTCCCGCGGCGATACTGAACGCTCTAAACTCTATTCCATCGCCTTGGCAGCGATATTGGCCTGAAGCCATGAAGAGCCTAAACGAAATCGTAGTCAAAGCCAAAGCCCTGGGCAAAAAGACCAGAGTGGCAGTGGCTGTTGCTGAGGATTCCAATACCCTGGGTGCTCTGGCCAGAGCTGCAAACGAAGGCTTTGTCTATCCTATATTGATCGGATCGCTGCAGCGCATCAAAAGCCTGCCGGAAGCTGAGGCTTTGCCTCCAGGCGCTTATCAGATCATCGATATTCCAGATCAGGATAAGGCTACCAAAGAAGCCGTGCGCATGGTAAAATCCGGTGAAGCAGATGTGCTGATGAAAGGCCTTATCGGCACCGATAAGTTTCTGAAAGAGGTACTGAATAAGTCCCGCGGGCTGTTGCCTCCCAAAGCGGTGATGAGCTATACCTGCGCTCTGGAGCTGCCTGCCTATCACAAATTGCTCTTGATCTCAGATACAGCCGTGCTGCCAAATCCCGATCTAAAAAGCAAGATTGCCATGATAAACTACAGCGTGAGGATGGCAAATGCCCTGGATATAATCAAGCCCAAAGTGGCGTTGATCTCTGCCACCGAAAAAGTCTCGGAAGCGATGCCGAATACCATTGATTATGCCCTGATCTCCAAGATGGCCCAGCGCGGGCAGATCAAAGGCTGCATAGTGGATGGCCCGCTGGATGTATTCCTGGCCTGCGATCCCTCCTCCTTGGCAGTTAAAGGTGTGCAGAGCCCAATCGCCGGAGATGCGGACATATTGATCTTCCCGAATCTGGAGACCGCCAATGCCTTTTACAAAGGCTTGATGCTCTTTGCCAAAGGAGAACTGGCCGGCCTCATCCAGGGAACCAGCAAGCCGGTGATAGTAATGAGCCGCAGCGAGAGCGAAAATTCCAAGTATTATTGCATAGCCCTCAGCTGCCTGATGAAGGAGGAAAGATGAAACTCGCCATTGCCAGTGATCATGCCGGATATGCTCTCAAGCAGGAGCTGAAAAAAGCCTTTCCGGAACATGAATTTATCGATTTTGGTACCCACAACGAAGCAAGAGCGGACTATCCCGATACCGGATACCCTGCCGCAAAAGCAGTAGCCTCAAAAGAATGCGAGATGGGCATCGTCATCTGCGGCAGCGGAATCGGCATGAGTATCACTGCAAACAAAGTCCCCGGCATTCGTGCAGCGCTTTGCAGCATCACGGATATTGCCCGGCTTTCACGCCAGCATAACGATGCCAATGTCCTGGTGCTGGCTGGACGCTTTACAGCTCCCGCTTACGCTATCGAAATCGTCAAAACATGGCTGAATACCCCTTTTGAAGGGGGCAGACACCAAAATAGATTAAGTAAAATACATCAAGGAGAATCAAAGTGAACCATATCAAAAAGAACGATCCCGAACTTTATGCTGCCATGACCAGCGAGCTTGTGCGGCAACAGGATAATCTGGAGCTTATTGCCAGCGAAAACTTTACCTCTATGGCAGTGTTGGAAGCTCAGGGTAGCATACTCACAAATAAGTATGCCGAAGGCTATCCTTACCGCTTCAGTAAAAAGACCGGTAAGGTGAATTACAATCTATATGGACGCTATTATGGCGGTTGTGAGTATATCGACGTTGTGGAGCGTCTGGCTATCGAACGCGCCAGGAAGATCTTTGGTGCCGAGCATGCCAATGTGCAGCCCCATAGCGGTTCCCAAGCTAATATGGCTGCCTATTTTGCTTTGGTTGAACCGGGGGATACAGTGCTTGCCCTCGAGCTCGCTCATGGCGGACACCTCACCCATGGCCATCCCCTTTCTTTTAGCGGACAGCTTTACAATGTGGTCCATTACACTGTCCGTGAAGACACCCAGGAGTTTGATTATGACCAGATCGAGCGTCTGGCCCAGGAGCATCAGCCCAAGATGATCCTCACCGGAGCTTCCGCATATCCCAGAAAGATAGATTTTGCCCGCTTCCGTGAAATTGCCGATATGGTGGGCGCTAAGCTTATGGTAGATATGGCTCACATCGCCGGTCTGGTAGCGGCTGGATTGCACGATAATCCTGTGCCTTATGCGGATGTAGTTACTACCACTACTCACAAAACCCTGCGTGGACCGCGTGGCGGGCTCATTCTCTGCAAAGAAGAGTATGCCAAAGAGATAGATGGCAAAGTGTTCCCTGGCATCCAAGGTGGACCTTTGATGCATGCCATTGCCGGTAAAGCGGTTGCTTTTAAAGAAGCTCTGCAGCCAGAATTTGTCGCCTATCAAAAGAAAGTGATAGAGAACGCCCAGGCTCTGGCTAAAGCTCTGATTGCAGAAGGTTTTGATCTGGTCTCCGGCGGCACCGATACCCACCTTATGCTCATCGATTTGGGTCCAGAAGAAAAGGGCGGCCCCAGCGGTAAAAAAATGGAAGGAGCCTTGGATAAAGCCGGCATCACCGTAAATAAAAACACAGTACCCTTCGACACCCGCAGTCCTTTTGTGGCTTCCGGCATCCGCATTGGCACCCCTTCTGTTACCACCCGCGGTATGGGTGTGGCAGAGATGAAGACCATCGCCAAGATGATCAAAAGAGTGAGTGAGGTCTATGAAAACGAGGAAGAACTGGCCAAAATCAAGGAAGAAGTCAGCGTTTTGACCGCCAAATTCCCTCTTTATCCAGAAATCCAAGGTAATGTCTTTGGTACACCTTTTTAAGGTTAACTATGAGAGCTCCCGCGGTTTGTGGGAGCTCTTTCTTTGTATCACCTTAAACATCATCGTAAATAAGCAAACTTAAACCAAACCCAAGGAAACCAACATGGAACCGATCTTCATTGCCTTGCTCATAGCCATCTTAGCGCTGCTCATCGTTCTTCTTTTCAGACGCAGGTCAGAAAGCAGCCCGGAAGAGCTTCTCCGCCTCAAAACCGAGCTTGAAATGCTCTCCCGCACCATCAAAGATGAAGTAAATGGGCTGCGGGCTGAAGTATTGAGCCAAAACCAGGTGAATCGTGAGGAACTCAGCAGAACCCTGAAAGATAGCTCCGAATCTCAATTCAAACAGGCAAGCGAGACCAGGATGGAGATCAGCAACACCCTAAACGCCCTTAATAAACAGATGATTGCAGATTCTGCTTTGAGCCGCCAGGAACTTACTAAAGCTCAAAACAACCTCTCGGAAAGCCTGTCCCGCAAGCTCAGCGAACTCACTACCGGCAGCTCTGAACAGACCGAAAAGCTAAAAAAGAGCATCGAAGAGCGGCTGGAACAGATTCGTAGCGGCAACGAAATCAAGCTGGAAGAGATGCGTAAGACCGTGGATGAAAAGCTGCATGCCACCCTCGAAAAGCGCTTGGGTGAATCCTTCAATCAGGTGAGTCAACGCCTGGAGGAAGTGCACAAAGGTTTGGGCGAAATGCGTTCACTGGCTTCAGACGTAGGAGGCCTCAAAAAAGCACTGGAAGGCGTGAAGCCACGCGGCATCCTGGGTGAATTGCAATTGGAAACCCTGCTCGATGAAATCCTCACTTCAGAGCAGTATGTAAAGAACTTCAAGCCCAATAGTCGCCGGGATGAAGTGGTGGAATTTGCCGTGGTCCTGCCCGGTAAGGACGATCTGGATTCCAGAGTCTATCTACCCATCGACGCCAAATTCCCCATAGAGGATTATTACAGCCTTGTGGATGCCTTTGAGACCGGAGACCGTGCCGCCATTGCCTCCTCCCAAAAGGCGATCGCAAACCGCATCAAAAGTAGTGCACGTGATATCCGCGACAAATACCTGAATCCTCCCGTCACCACAGATTTCGCCATCCTGTTTTTGCCCTTTGAAAGCCTGTATGCCGAGGTGCTCAGGATTCCCGGACTCTTTGAAATGGTGATGCGGGAATACTCCATCATCCTTTGCGGTCCCACCACTGCAGCGGCTCTTTTGAACAGCCTGCAAGTGGGTTTCAGGACTATGGCCATCCAAAAGAAGAGCAGTGAAGTATGGAAGGTGCTGGCCGCAGTCAAAAAGGACTTTGGCCTCTTTGGTGATGTCCTGCTTAATACCCGTAAAAAGATTGAGGGAGTAGGGCGTGAGCTTGATAAAGCCCATCACCGCAGCCGCCAGATTGAGAAGAAGCTGGGTAGAATGGAGAATCTGCCTGAGCCCGAAGCTGTGCCAAAAGAGCTGATAGTGGATGAGCCGATAGAACCGACTGAAAGTTGACAGCGCTTGCTATCTGAGCAGTCCGATTAGAGAATCAAATCTATTTTTGTTGTAGCTCGGCTTTAGAATTCTTTGGTGATAAGTTCTCATGAGCCTTTTGTCTTTGGCTATTATCTCTTTGATTTGTGCACAGTTACGGAAAATATCAAGCTCAGTGTACAGATGCCATTCTTCTAATACGTGCACGATTTCATCGCTGTAATCACCATCGAAGCTATTGATGACGTTATACTTGTCCATAAATCTGGGTGTAGCTATTGAATTTATTATGTCTAAAATTTCCTGCATTGTTCCGGGCTGCCCCGAAAGGAAATCCCAGAACTCACTTGCCAAAAGCACCTCATCCTGATCGAAGAATTTGTTGCCATTGACTATGTTGTTTAAAAATCTGGATTTATCATAACTGCAAGAAGAAGCTGAACTGGTGTCAACCGTGGGATCAAAGGGGAAAGCGATATAAAACTCAACTGATTTTTGAGGGTACTTGTTTTTTAGAGCAGTCCTGCCAAACAGGATTTTTAGCTTTTCGCCTTTCATTTCTCCCGAATTTGGTTTCACGCTTTTTAGCTCTATGGCTACTATCTTATCATCTGTTTCACAATACACATCCGCAGAAAAGCCCTGAGCTTCAAGCAGCGGATCATTGCCCTTTTCTGGGATCAGCTCCAGTTCTCGCTTTAGATCTGGCTTAAGGTTCAAGTTTGAAAGATCGGTAATAATGTCATATATTGCCTGATTTTGTGCTTGCGTTATATGCAAAAGGCCATCGCGGGAAGTGGTAAATTCTCTTTTTTCACCACAACTAATAGCGTGAGCTACCCTCTCAAAAAAGGTTTGGTCTATACAGGTGTTGAGTCCAGGCGGCCAGCTGCTCAGGCTTGTCGATACAAGTGAATTAGTCTTAATGTTTTCCAGCTTCTCACTAAAGGCTTGTAAAAATGATTCGTGGAACGGAGCATTGCGGTTTTCCATGAAGCCTTCTGGGAGGGAATTGAGTTTTTCATAAAGGATATCAATAACTGTTTCAGATATTCTCTGCTCCACTTCTTTTGGCAATTTCATAGCTTTTCTCCACTTCTTTACTTAAAAACCATTCTCCATTTTAACCCCATATTGTCAAGCCGAAAACCTCACAGGCATTCCCCCATTTTACGAGAGTCTGATTATGGACTGGTCGGTGTTTGCTATCTGAAATGCCGTCCCTACAGGACTCTATAACATTGTGTAGCAGTAGGTTGCTATCTAAAATGCTGTCCCGATGGGACTCGGATTGGAAGGACATTAATGCTGGAATCATGAATCTTAACTGCCAAAAGTATAAACTGAAATACATAGGCATAGATGATAGCTAAGATACTATCATTAAGTTCATTAT
>JALNWR010000059.1 GCA_023230795.1 Candidatus Cloacimonadota bacterium | reverse complement strand
CTGAGTCCTTGGATCGGATCAAGGAAGATATCTGAACTCTATCAAAAGCCAGATTCTCTTCCAAAATACGTATGCACAGCTTCGCCCCGCCACTTATGCAGAACCTGGCGATAAATACAAGGTAAACTCAAATAACAGATTTTACAGTTTGCTATCTGAAATGGCGTCCCTACAGGACTCAGATCTTTGTGGTTGTGTGCTTTCTATCTGAAATATCGTCCCTACAGGACTCAAGGCATTGTGCATATATAGGTTTGCTATCTGAAATGGCGTCCCTACAGGACTCAGATCTTTGTGGTTGTGTGCTTTCTATCTGAAATATCGTCCCTACAGGACTCAAGCCATTGCATAACTGATACTTACTATCTGAAATTCCGTCCCCACGGGACTCGGATTAGAAGCATATTCAGCCGGGATCATGAATCTTAATTGCTAAGGGTATAAACTGATGAAATAGACATGGATGAAAGCTAACATGCTAAGCTTTAATAGCATAATCAAAAGAGCGATTTGATATTCTGAGGAATGCCAGATAATCTTGGGAAAGTACAATCAAAGTCCAAGCCAGACTGTCATACCTGATGATAGCTGGATGTTGTTTTCCACCTGATATCAAGCAATAAGGCATCTTGCCTGCCATGCTCGGCGCTCTTGTTTTGGACACGCAGTTTACTCGAGGCTAACTCGAATCTACTCGAAGGTTCGGGTCAATTCGAGTGGAAACCGGATTAAAGTCAAATTGATGGCTCAGGAGGCCAGTTATCGCAAAGTCCGTAAACCCCAAAACTTGAAAACTTGAAAACCTGAAAACTGTTATATCAATCCTAAACATCCCATCTTCCTGATCTGCATGCTATAAAAAAAGAAGAAATAGAGCAGAGCAGAAATCTTTTTGCTTGACATGAAATTGACAGTATATAGTTTGGTTTAATAGATAGAATTTGCCAAAAATGGCAGTTAAGTAATTATGGTACCCGTGCTTGCGGATATGAATAGCTACCTTGGTTAGCTATTTTTTTTGATGCGAATGCGGTGTGAACAGGCGGCAGGTCCGATAAAAAAAAAAGAGGTTTAAATTGCAGTATTACCGAACTCAGATTGAAGACATTTCAAAAAAAATCTGCGCAGACATGCATCTCGCGGTTTATGACATCGATGAGAAAATGTCTGGCAAAGGGCGTATCATCATAGTGTATCTCACTAAGATTGGAGGAGTAAGCTTGGATGAGTGTGCCCGTTTCAGCCGTGTTCTGGGTGAGGAACTGGAGACTTTTGATTTGATTCCGGAGCGTTATTTTCTGGAAGTATCATCTCCTGGCCTGGAGCGTCCTTTGAAGCTAAAGAGCCATTGGGTGAGCGCTATCAACGAGAAGGTGGCGGTTCAATTTCAGGAAGAGGATGAGAAGCGGTCTGTGATGGGCACGCTGCTGGAAGTGAATCAAGATACAGTGACATTAGATGACCGGGGCGAGAGGTTGCAGATTCCTCTAAAATCTATTTCCCGGGCGAAAACAGTATTTTTGGGGCTACCCCGAGGGGATGACGATGAGCGTTAATATTCTTGATGCGGTGATGAAGCTTGCCGCACTCAAACAATTGGACGGAGCTGAGATCCAGGATATCATCGTGGATTCGATAACCAGCACTCTGGCCAAAAGGCTGGAACCGGAAAGCGAGCTGGAAGTGTATATTGATGAAGAGACAGAAGGCATCAAAGTTCGCTATAAGAGCCTGGTGGTAGAGCTGGAAAGCGGCTTGGGAGAGATTTCGCTCAGTGAAGCCCGAACTATCTACGATGCTGAGGCAGAGCTGGGAGATTATATCCAAAAAGAGATGTCTTTGCAGGAGTTTGAGCCCAAGCTGGTGAAGACTGTGCAAAAGATCATCCAGGATCGTATCCGCCATCTGGAAGATGAAAAGATTCAAAATGACTTTGACAAGCAGAAGCACACCATAGTCTCGGGAAAGATCAAATCCATCGATGATAACGGTGGCTACCGCATAGACTTGGGATATACCGATGCCTTGCTTCCTATGGACGAGCAGATCGAAAACGAATATTACCGTGTAAACGAAAACATCAAAGCTTATGTAACCAATATCCGTAGCGGAAATCGCGGAGTGACCGTGATCCTTTCCCGCACCAATCCCGAATTTGTGAAAAGGCTGTTTGAAGCCGAGATTCCTGCGATCTTTTCTGGTGGAATCAAGATTCGCAAGATAGTGCGCGAGCCCGGAATTCGTACCAAGGTAGAGCTTGAAGCCATAGACCCCAAGCTGGACATTATCACCGAATGCATTGGCCCCAAAGGCACTCGCATAGACAGCATTCGCAAAGAATTGCACGGAGAACAGATCGACATCGTGGTGCATAGTGAAGACCTCGAAAAAATGATCGAAAACGCCCTGGGAATCAGCAGCGTAAAACGCGTGATAGTGGAGCGAAACCGTGCTGCCAGAGTGATAGTGGATGAAGCCGATAAGGTGATAGCAATCGGCAAGCAGGGTAAAAACGTGAAACTCGCCGCTAAACTTACCGGTATGAAGATAGACATCTTTACCACCGAAGAATTTGAAGAAAAACTGGCCAAAGAGCGCCGAACTGTGAGCCATGTCACCGAATTGGACGGAGTATCCGCAAAGATCGGTGAAGTGCTCAGAAGCGCTGGCTATACCAGTGTCCAAGACATCTTCCAAGCTTCCGTAAGTGAGCTTTCCGCCTTGGAAGGACTGGGACAAAAGACAGCGGAAAAGCTGAAAGAATCAGCGAAGTATTTCTAATGCCAAATCGAAATAGCAATGCCGGACACAAAGCAATACGCAGCTGCGTGATTTGCAGGCAAAAGTGCCTTCAAACAGAGCTGCTCAGCTTTATATTGCTCTTTAGCGGCATTGTCTATGATCCCCGGCGGGTATTGCAAGCCCGGAAATACTACGTTTGTCCCCGGCAGGCCTGTCTGCAACAGCTGCCCAAATGGCGAAAAAAACGACAAAGAGAGAGACGCTGATGTTAGACGAGCGGAACTCCAAGATACTAAATTTGATGCAATTTGCCCGTAAAGCCGGAAAGCTGACGGCAGGCGTAGATGCCTGTCTGAGAGGAATGCATCGTAAACATATACATTTGATTGTGATCGCTGCCGATAGCTCCGAACGCACCGTCAAAAGGGTGAATTTTGAGATAAACGCAAGCGGAGCCAAGCTGCCGGTAATCAGTTTTGGGAGTCAGGGAGAGCTAAGCACTGCCCTAGGACTCCATAAAACCGGAGTATTTGGAATCAGCGACAATAATTTTGCTGCCAGGATCATGGATTATTGGCAGGCGTGAGTGGAGGAACCTTGCATATACGCGTACATGAATTAGCCAAGGAACTCAAGATCAGTACAATGGCTCTAAAAAAGCATCTTACAGATCTGGGTGTAATTACCAAAAGCCACATGAGCTTTGTAGAAGAAGAAGTGGCGGATAAGATCAGAGAAAAATACAATGAACAGGTTGATGCCGAAAAAAGAGCAGAAAAAGACCGTAAGAAACTGATCGAACTTCGCCAACAAGCCAGAAAGAAAGATAGTAAAGCTGCCGAAGATGCAGCCCGGAAAAAGACTGCCAGGGCAGAAGTGGAAGAAAAAGCTGAAGCTGAACCCGCGCAAAAGACGGCTAAAGAAATTGACGAAGCTGAGAAAAAAGCGGCTCCAAGCAAAACAAAGGCAAAGGCCAAAGCAAAGCCGGAACCCAAAGCTGAACCGGAAGCTGAACCCAAGGCAGAAGAGAGCAGCGCCAAACAGCCGGACACTCTGGAAAAGCAGGTAGAAAAAGCGCGTGAAGAAGCTAAAAAGCATCGCGAAAAACTCGATATTCGAGTGCCTTACAAACAGGCTACTCCTCCTCCCGGACCTAAAAAAGTAAGGGCCAAAAGCCCTGAACGTCCGCGCAAAAGCCGCACTGCGCCGCCTCCTCCGCCTCCTCCGCCACCCATCCCGGAAAAGAAAGAAATTAGCAAGAAATTCGGAAAAGCTAAACCGGGACATGACGAGCTGGAAGATAAGAGCAAACATAAAAAGGCAATCGTTTCCGCCGGTAAAAAGTCCAAAGGCAAGGTCCTGGAACCCGCTGAAATCGATGAAGCTGCCATTTCCAGAAATATCAAGAAGGTGATGCAAAAGACTTCCAAGCGCAAAAAATACCATCGCGAAGCGCAGTCCGTGCAAGACCTGAGTCAAGAGATTGTAATCCGAGAATTTACCTCTGTATCTGAACTGGCCAAGATCATGAACATCTCTGCCAGTGAAATCATCTCAAAATTCTTTGTGATGGGACAACTGGTAACCATGAACCAACGCCTGGATAGAGACTCTCTGGAGATGATCTGCGATGAATTCAAGGTGGATTTCCGCTTTGAAGATGAATACGGCACAGATTTGATCGAACACGAGATGGAAAGCTATACCGAAGTTCCCGAAGAACCGCGGCCTCCCGTTGTAACGATAATGGGACACGTGGATCATGGTAAAACCTCTATTTTGGATTATATCCGCAATGAAAACATCGTGGCAGGAGAATCCGGAGGTATCACCCAGCACATCGGGGCTTATCAGATCGAAGTCAATAAACACAAAATCACCTTCCTGGATACTCCGGGACACGAAGCCTTCACAGCTATGCGTGCCCGTGGGGCTAACGTAACCGATATCGCAGTGATAGTGGTGGCGGCTACCGAAGGGGTAAAACCTCAAACCAGAGAAGCTATCGATCATGCTAAAGCAGCCGGTGTATCGCTGATCTTTGCCTTAAATAAGATAGACCTGCCCAATGCAAATGTGACTAAGACCATCTCTGAAATCCTGGATCAAGGCGTGTATCTGGAACAGTACGGTGGCGATGTGCCCTGGTGCAAGACCTCTACCGTGACCGGAGAAGGAATCCTGAATCTGATCGAGATCATTTTGCTGACCGCAGAGATGATGGAACTCTCAGCCAAACGCGAAGTGCCCGCCGAAGCCATCGTAGTAGAAGCGCAGATGGATGCCCGCATGGGCTCTGCCGCTACCATCCTGATGCAACAGGGAACCCTGAAAAAAGGCGATATCATCGTGTGTGGAGCAGTAAATGGCCGGGTACGACGCATGGAAAATGAGCGCGGCCTGGAGATCAAGAAATTGGGCCCCAGCGATGTAGCCAGAATATATGGCCTTTCCGGAACGCCCAAGGCCGGTGATGTGCTGAATCAGGTGGATAGCGAAAGAACCGCCAGATCAATCTCTACCGAACGTCAACAGATCCGCCTGGAACGCGAGAAATATCAGAACCAATCCAGCCTGCAAAATATCTTTGCCCGCATCAAAGAAGATCAGATAAACAGTCTCAATGTGATCCTTAAAACCGATACGGATGGCTCTGCGGAAGCTATTGCAGATAGTCTGCAAAAGCTGGCCAATGAAGAGGTTTCCGTAAATATCATACATAAAAGTGTGGGTGGTATCAATGAAGCTGATGTTACTCTGGCTTCCGCCAGTGATGCCATCATCCTGGGCTTTCACGTCCGCGCAGGACATCAAGCCCGCCGATTGGCAGAAGAAGAAGGAGTCGAAATCAAACTCTATCAGGTGATCTATGATGCTATAGATGATGTAACAGCCGCCCTCGAAGGAATGCTTGCACCTGATATTCAAGAACAAAGCATCGGTTCTGCTACTATCAAACGGGTCTATAAGATCACGAAAGTGGGAACTATCGCCGGCTGCCAGGTAGATCGTGGAACTATCCAAAAAGATTGCCTGGTAAGACTGTACCGTAATGATGTGCTCATCGCCGAAGATAAACTCAGTTCCCTGAAACACTATGCCAACGACGTCAAAGAAGTAAAAGCCGGAACCGAATGCGGGCTTTCTCTGGAACGTTTTACCGACATCAAAGAAGGTGATGTCATCGAAGCTTATATCGAACGTGAGGTAGCCAAAAAACTCTGATGAAAAACTATCGCATCCCCAGACTGTCAAAAGAGCTGAAAAAGATCTTTAATATCGCACTCAGCCAAAAGCTGAACGACCCAGCCCTGGCTTGGGTGACCATCACAGATGTGGAGATATCAAAGGACCTGCGCTATGCCAAGCTCTACTTTACTCATTTCAACAACCCCGCCTCTCATGACGAGATCAAGGCCCATCTGATCAAATCATCTGGATTCTTTAAGAAACTAATAGCAGGAGCACATATTATGAGAACTATCCCCGAACTGTCATTCTTCTATGACGACACGGAAGACCGTGCTGAAAGAGTGGATGCCCTTCTTGCCAGCATCAAAGAAGAGTATGATGAGGATTATGATCCGGATATCGATATCGAAGACTATCTGGATGATGATGAGTATTACGATTATGATGACGACGAAGAAGAGGACGATTACGACGATTTTGATGAAGATGATGAAGATCGCTAAGCCCCAGGCATAAGACAGACTCAGCCAGCTTAGCTATCAAGAAAAGCTATGACAGATAATATTAGCAGCAGGCTCTTTGCCCTGGCCTCCGGGGCAAAGAGCATTGCTATTACCACCCATATGCACTCGGATGGAGATGGGATGGTGGCGGCTTTTGCATTGCAGGAAATCCTGCGGAATAAACGATTTGCCTCCACTATCATCACCGATGGGGAAGACCTCTCCCGCTATAGCTTCCTGATGGATAATGCCATGCATCAGCCTTATCAAGAGGGCATGCAATATGAGCTCTTGATGGTGCTGGATTGCAATAGCCGGGACCGTCTGGGCCAGCGAGCGCCCTTGGTAGATGCAGCGCAAAAGATATTCGTGCTGGATCATCACGTCCCCGAGCATGGCATCATCAAAGCAGACCTGCAGCTGATCGATCCTTACTATGTGTCCGCCGGAGCCATGATCTTCCGCCTTTTTGAACGCACCATTATGAGCTTTGAGCCCGAAGTGCGCAAGTTCATTGCGGATGCTGTGTATGTCACCATCCTGAACGATACCAATAACTTCAGCAATGCCAATACCCATGCAGAAGTATTTGAGCTCTGCGCCGATCTTACCAGGGCAGGCGCTCAGCCCCAGCTCTTGCATAAAGCCTTTTTACAAAATCAATCACCTCAAGAGATGCTGTATATAGGCCATAGCCTTACCAGCATCCGCTTGCATCTGCAGGACAGGATACTCTTCCTTCATTCTGATCTATCCCTGGCCCAGGAGCTGAAGCTGGATACATCCACCATCATGAGCGTTACCCGCTATGTGCAGGGTGTGGCGAATCTGGACGGCATCGCTTATTTTCAGGAGCTGGAACCAGATATCTGGAAGGTATCGCTGCGCTCACTAAAGCTCAATGTGCAAGCCATCGCCGCAAAGCATGGCGGGGGCGGACATCAGAAAGCCTCCGGCCTCACTCTGAAAGGCAATTTGCAGGATGTGCAAAAGATAATCTTAGAGGAATTCACTCAGGCTTTCAAGAAGCTATGAATAGCTTTTTATTGATCAATAAAGCAGCGGGCATCTCCTCCTTCGGTGTCATCCACCAACTGCGCAAGATTACAGGCATCAGGAAGATAGGGCATGCCGGAACTTTGGACCCCTTCGCCACCGGACTCCTGATCTGCGCCACTGGCCAATATACCCGGCTCTTAAAATATGCCGAAGCGCAAAGCAAAAGCTATGAAGCCACTCTGCTTTTGGGCAGAAAGAGTAGCACCGGTGATCCGGAAGGAGAGATAGTAGCAGAGCAGGAGCCGAATATCAAGCCTGAAGACCTGCCAGAACTCAAAGCTAAGGTATTAGCGCTACGTGAACTGCAGGTGCCGCTATACTCTGCCATCAAGCTGGAAGGCAAGCGCGCTTATCAATACGCCCGTGAAGGTAAAACCCCCGAAATGCCTGTCCGCAAAGTGGAGATTTACGATTTTGAACTGCTCGGAGACTTGCAGGATAACTCTCTGCGCTACCGGGTAACAGTCTCCAAAGGCACCTATATCCGGGCTTTGAGTGAATATATCGCAGACATCCTGGGCACCGTAGGCATGACCACAGCTTTAGAGCGCACCGCGATCGGCAGGCTGGATATATCAAGGAGCTGGAGCCTGTCCGAGCTTGAACATGACTGGCAAAAGGCGGTCTGCCCCGTACAGGATATTTTGACTGCTCTGCCCACGATGGTGCTATCATCGGAGCAGGCTCAGCATTTCTTGCATGGCAGGAAGTTCAGCCTGCCTCAAGACCTTGCAGATGGCTCCGAGCTGGCATTACTCTTTCAGGAAAAGCTTTTAGGAATCGGCACTTGCAAGGCAGGGTATATTCTGCCCAGTTTGGTGCTGGATGGGGAGATAGCCCAATGACAGTACTCAGTATCGGCACCTTTGACGGCATCCATCTGGGACATCGCAAGCTGCTGGCCCGAGTGCAGGAGATTGCCAGAGCGGAACAGCTCAAATCCGTAATCGTCACCTACCGTAATCATCCCGCTTTTACTCTGAACAAGAGTTCTGCGCTCAAATTGCTCTGCCCCCCACAGATCAAAGAGCAGGAGCTGAGCAGGCTGGGTATAGACGAGATAGAGATGCTGAATTTTACCCCCGAACTGGCACAGACATCAGCGTATGATTTCCTCAGCGAATATCTGATTCCCGCCTGGCAGCCCCGGGTGATAGTGATGGGATACGACAGTCATTTTGGCAAGGGCAGAGAGGGCGACCGACAGTTTCTTCAGAACCATGCCAGCGAATATGGCTACCGCGTGGAATATGTGCAGCCCGCGCTTGATGCCGGAAAGCCCATCAGCAGCAGCTTGATCCGCAGGCTTTTGCAAACTGGCAATCTGCAGGAAGCCAATCGTCTTCTGGGCAGAGCCTATTGCCTTTTGGGCTCTGTGTGCCATGGACAGGCGCGAGGGCGGGGCCTTGGCTTTCCTACTGCCAATCTCACTCTTGCCAGCCCCCATCAGCTGATCCCGGCAGAGGGTATCTATCTCAGCCGTGTTCATTTGAGGGGAAAGACTTTTTTTGGCTTGACGAATATAGGGAAATCTCCCACGTTGAAACACAGTGGAATTACTGAGGTCGAAACCTTTATTATTGGTTTTGATTCTGAAATTTACGGCTCCACCATGCAGGTGGAATTGCTCAAATACCTTCGGGAGGAAAAGATGTTTGCCAATAGTGACGAGCTAATTCGGGCCATGAAGCATGACCTGGCCAGGGCTCAGAGCCTGATCAAGGAGATGGGATGCAAAAGCGCTATTGGCTGATTTTGCCCTTCATCTTCAGCCTGCTTTACGCCATCCAATGCGTATCTGCAGATGGCAGAGCTATCCCGGATAGCAGCCGTGAATACCACTATCACTATCACAATGCTTCAAACGACCTGAATTTCTTCGGAGCCAATCGTTGGGGAGTGCGCTTTAATTTCCGGGCTGCTTATCCCGGCATGGCTGAGGTCAATTTCCGGGCTCAGGGCGCCCGGCTGTGGTTTCCCTTTACCGGAGGGGAGCTGAGTGCAGAGTTGCGTGCCGATGCAGACGGCAACCCCGGAGTATTACTTGCCAGCCAGAGCCTTAGCATCAGCGACAATGAAGTGAATATCTATTTTGACAGCGAGCATACCGCTGAGACCTTCTGGCTGATGGTGGATTATGCTACCAATGCCTCAAACCGCTTTGTAGCCGCCAGCGCCGGAGGTGGGAGCAATAGCTATTACATGAATCAGGCCGGTGATATCCAGCAGCTTTCTACTTTAGCTCAGGCCGGTTTTGCCTGCGAACTCCTCTTTGGTCTCCTGGGAGAATTCAGCTTCGGCGAAATCGACCTTGAGCTTTGTGATTTTGATCTTGAAGGAGAGCTGCTGCCCGGCGGCAACGTAAAGCCCTCTTTTAGTATTTACAATCACAGCGATAGTGCCGTCTTAAACGCCAATCTCCGCCTGATCCTCAGCCGCCCCGGATTTTCTCAATATGACACCCTGAATGTGGCGATTCCCCAGAGCCTGGCTCCCAGGGACATCTATGAATATGATTTTGCTGCTCATGATATGAGGATTGATCTGCCGGATGAGCCCACCCAGCTCAGGATAGAGGCCTTGCTCAGCAGTGAATATACCGAAAACGACACCCTGGCTGCCAATAACAAAAAGCTGGTCAACTTTCAGGTCTTTATAGATGAATCTCCTGTGCAAATGATGGAGAACTTTCTTCGCGAAGGCGAGACCTTTGTGATCAACAGCATACAGCAAGCTTATCTTAGCGATACCTGGCATGCTCTGCATTATTACCCCATACTCTCGGATTCTCTGGCCTCTCTGGCTTCGATGCGGCGCTTTAACTGGTATGGTTTCAATTCCGTCCCCTTCACTGTGGTAGCCGGAGCAAAACGCATAGCAGGCTTCACCGATCAATATGAAGAAAAGCTCATAGACGCTATCGAAGATATTGGGGTACATCGCAGCTTCATCTCTTCTGCTGAAAGCAGACTGCAAGGAGTGGAAAACTCTGAAAACGTGGACCTACAGCTTGCCTTTACAAATGATAATACTCATCTTTATACTGGGGTGGGACAGAGCCTGATGATCTCTTCCCGCATCTTTGCCGGGCTGTTTCAAAAACATGTTTTTGGCTCCAGCGAGAGCTATGTGCTTTCCCGCTGGATCGCTTTTGCGGATACAGTCAGCACTGCCCTGAATATCGGCTCCACCATCAATAAGAATTATTCCTTCACCGCCAGTGGGCTGTTTGACAATGGAGACGAAGCTGTTTACCGGCTGTATTATTGGGTGCAGAAGGACGATGGCAGCAGGGTCTATTACGCAGACTATTGCGATTTTGACGCCCAGATTCTGGTCTCAAATGAGGATGAACAGCTGCCCCCAGCGCAGTTAAGAATATATCCCAATCCCCTTTTTGGATCGACAAACCTCAAGATATCTCTGGCTCAGCCAGGGAAACTCAGCATTTATAACCTGCGGGGACAGCGCATCTATAGCGCTAATTCCGGCCCTAAAAATCTGGAGTTGCCCGCATCTTTATTCCCTGCTTCCGGCATATATTTCCTGCGTCTGGAAGAGAAAGGAAGAAGGGCAAACACCAAGAAAATAAGCATAATAAAGTGATATAATATGGAACACATTTTAGTAAACGAATTGCATCTGCATGAAAACAAAGAAATCACCGACTTCTATCTCGCAGTAGAAAAAGACCTACGCGAGGGTAAAGGCGGACCTTATCTGAGGCTCAAGCTGCAAGACCGCAGTGGACAGGTAAGCGCAAACGTCTGGAAAGATGCCACCAAGACCGCTGGCGAATTTGACGCCGGAGACGTGGTCAAAATCCGCGCCCAGGTAGTGAATTACAAAGGCCAGATTCAGCTTTCCATCACCCAATTGCGCTTTGCCGACAAAAGCGAATACGATATCTCCAGCTTCGTAGCCCGCAGCAGATTTGAACCTGAATTCCTGGCGGAACGCTTCTGGGAATTTGTCGATAAAGTGGAAAACGAATACCTGAACCGGCTTTTGCATACCATCTTTGACGATAAAGACTTTTTTGCCCGGTTCATGGAGGCTCCCGCAGCCAAAAGCTGGCATCATAACTATATGAGCGGCTTGATCGAACACACCATCGCCGTGGCTTCGCTATGTGAATTTGTCAGCACGCGCTACGCTGTGTCGCAAGACCTTTTGATCACCGGAGCTATCTTGCACGATGTAGGCAAAGTGATAGAATACAATAGCAAAATAGCCATAGATTTTACCGATGAAGGCCGGCTGCTGGGACACCTGAGCATCAGCGATCAGATGGCAGTGGAAGCCGCGGCGAAGATCCCGGGTTTTCCCGAAGATTTGCTGCTCAATATCCGGCACCTGATCCTGGCCCATCACGGCGAATATGAAAAAGCCTCCGTGCGTCTGCCTCAGACCCTGGAAGCCCTGATCCTGCACCATTGCGACAATCTTGACGCCCAGGCTGCAGGGGTAAGTCAATTGCTGGATGCCGCTCCTCCGGATGCTACCTGGAGCGAGTATGACCGCATCAACAACCGCTATTACCGCTTTGTTCGCATCTAAAACAATAGCTGATAACTGATGTTTCAGACCTCAGTGCTTGCCAGCGGCAGTAAAGGCAATTGCATCCTGATCCGCAGCAGAAATACCGCTCTGATTCTGGATGCGGGGATCAGTCTCAAGCGCACCTGGGCAGCCTTAGACGCCCTGGCTGTTCCCCGGCATACCATAAAAGCGGTGATCGTATCTCACGAACATACAGATCACACCCGAAGCGCCGGAGCCATGGCCCGCAGCCTGAAAATCCCGCTGTATATCTCCGCCGATACTTACGCATACTGTTCCCACCGGCTGGGCAAGGTGGAGCAATGGCTCAGGTATTTTGAATCCGGAGTGGACTTCATCGTGGGAGACATCCTGGTAAGGCCTTTCCGCTCTTCACACGATGCGGTGGACCCCAATAACTTCTGTTTTGAACATAACGACCGCAGGCTGGGAGTGGCTCTCGATCTGGGACAATGCACCAGACTCACCTCTCTCAGACTCAGCCAGGCGCATACTTTGATCCTAGAATCCAATCACGATCACAATATGCTGATGGAAGGTCCTTACGATTGGAACCTTAAAATGAGGGTCAAAAGCGAACATGGGCATCTATCAAACGATGAGGCTGTAGGCGTGCTTTCGCAAGTGTTGCATCCGGGTATGCAAAATATCGTCCTGGCGCATCTCTCCGAAACTAACAACCTGCCTGATCTGGCCTTTAAAGTGATGTATGAATATCTACAGAGCATTCGCAGCGAGATCAAGCTCCAGGTAGCCAGTCAGCATATTCATACTGCCCTGATCGACATCTAAAAGAAAGATCAAGTCTGAAGCTATGATCTTGTTATATATATAAAAACACAGCTTGATATTTTTCAAAATCGAGCTATAAAGGCCGGAACAACCAGGCTTGGCACTTTAGCTTTGGACTTGTGACCAATTCGTTTTTAACTCGAGTCCACTCGAAGCTTCGAGTGAGCTCGAGTTAAAAACGAATTAAAAACAAATTGAAGGCAAAAGAGTGCATTAGCGAAGCTATCGATTATTGGATTCCAGGATAGCTATATAAGATTGTGCATTACAGTGTATAATGCGTTATCTTGGGCTTCATTTTTATAGAATCCTTACTGGCATTCCCCCAAAATATTGAGCTATTCTTTTGATAATAAATTCATTGGCTTTATCTTAGCTTGCATCCATGTCCATATATTTCAGTTTATATATTTAGCACTTAAGATTATTGATTCCGGCTGAATATG
>JALNWR010000058.1 GCA_023230795.1 Candidatus Cloacimonadota bacterium | reverse complement strand
CCTCGTATTGATATTTTGTGTAAGACACGTTACCATAATTAGATACGGGGTATTTTTGTCAAGTTCTATTATTGGCTATTTTGTTGTCGGATAGTGGGTTGCACAAGTGAGAAACGTTAGTGATTAGTTTTAAAAAAAAGGAAATGTACAGACATGAACAGTTCTATATCACATCACGAGATTATTATCACAACTAAGCCGACGTTGAATTTTGGGCATATATGTTGTTTCATTCTCCTGATTTTGCTATCAGCTTGTCAAAAACATTCTACTAAACCGGATCTACCGGATATTGTACCCTGGACCAGGGTTGAATGCTTCGGCACTCAGTCGATATTTGCCCTTTCCACAAGCAGCGACAGTACTGAACTGCGTGTGGTCAGCACCGACAAATACGGTTATCTGCATAAGGGTCACACAGCGGGTGATTTTATCCTGACTTCTCTGGCTGAATCAATTCAATACATTCAAAATAATCATATAACGGATTATATACCTTATTTTACCAACGATAAATGCTTCCTGGGCAATGAAGATGGGACAAGGATTGATATATATGACATCAAGGCGGGAGCTTGGGACAAAATTGGTGAGCTAAATATTTGGGATTTCATTTCTGATACTCCGGAATATACAGAACGGTTCGGACGGTCTCACTGGCTAAATCTCTCCAACCATATCACCTGGGCAGGCGGCTCTCAATACTATGTCACGACTGAGGCAGACAGGGGGGCTATCCCTGCTGGGTATGGTGCTATATATAAGCAATTTTTGATCTCTCTTACCGATACAAATCCTATTAGTCATAATCTGATTTATGAGACAATCGGATTCAAAGTGACTCACGATACTTCTATAATATTTAGCACTTGTTTTTTAGGAGAGCATTTTCTGCAAGATATCTATGATAATAACTGCCATATTATCCTGTCCAAAGATTCACCACAATACATCCAGGGAAGCGGTAATTATCCGATCAGGGATAGATTTTTATTTACGGATTACCTCATAGGAATGGGTGATGGCGTAGTCATGAGGTCGTATGATCTGGGCATCAACTGGGAAGAATGGTTAGGCATCAATGGTCCCTGGTCTTATGCCTTGATTGGGGGAAAGCATGTGCTGTTCTACATTAATAATATTACACATTGGAAATTGGAGGAATCTGTCCAGGTAAACCTAATGCTGGAGTCAGACGCATTTGCAGGGTCTAGGATTCATTACCTTAAGGAATTTGACGGTTATGTATATTCAGCAACTGATAAGGGATTATTTAAAAAACCCATAAGTGAATTCTTTACTCCCAGACCGGAGAGTAAGAATATATATCAGCCTATCATAAAAAGGAGGTAGGAATGTCCAGTATATTTAAGATAGTAATGGTAGCATTGATGCTACTGATGGTTTCTTCACTACTGTGTGACGTGTGGGATACAGCTACAGGCACAGGAAATTGGCAAAGTTCTCAGTATAAGTTATATATTGACGGAACAGAACCAACGTTTACGGCATCCCCATTTTATTCAATTTTGGTATCTCACCTGAATGATATTAATCAGGGAGCTGATGCTGATTTTAAACCAGAAGATGGCTGGAGATTGTATGGTGAGGAATTCGGTGATCCCGGAGTAACAATGCAGGGATACCCGGTGTTTGGATTGTATAACGAATATCTTGGCCTTTTAAGGTTATTTATGTTCAGGCCTTACAACAGTGGATACTCCTATATTGCCCTTAAATCTTATTACGATGGTAATTCTACCTTGTTCGGGCTGGGAGAGGAAAACTGTGAAAGCGGAGTAAAGGCTCTGGATAAGAGAACTCAGTTAGGAGACTGTTCTTTCCTGCGTGTGTTTGGTGAACAGACTTCATCTCCATGCTGGTACTATATTGATCTTAATCTGCTTTATGATCCTGTGCAGCGTATGGGGCAACCTTCTATATACCTGGCAATGTATGGTGCAACGGAATCCTCAATTAACTATGATGTTGATCTTTCAGGGCTGGTAACTTCCCCAAATGGTTCATCAAATCCTGATTTGCTTGCCATGGGCATGAAGCTGCTATCTACATATAAAAGTGGCGTTAAGCAAGTTCAGCAGATAGATGATCTTCTAGATGAAATTGGGAATGCAGACAATCCAACTTGGAAAGATATTAATCTTCCTGAAAATATAGAATCAGGATTGAGGGGCGTGGCTAATTATTTATCTGGAGTTGGTGTGGGTAACCTTATACCGTGGATATCCACCGCGTCATCACTGTTTAATATGATGTCTGGACGTAATATCAGTAAGACATCAAATACAACAATTGAATTGAAGGGTAATATCTCAGGTACTATGACAGCTCAGCACAATCTCGTAACTACCGATTTTTTTGAGAGTATCTCAGGAGCCAAATCCCTGACCCCCGTTTACGATAAGACTATGGGGATTATACAGATGAATACTACCCCCATAATAAACCATGCACAAATAATGCGTGGTGGGAGTAGCGTTGGAGCTCACACATATCAGTTCACGGCAAATCCACCTGTTTTTACTCTAAATCCAGATGCAGGTTTGAGCATGCGGAATTCCGAACTTGAAGGTGCCATAGAATTCACACTTTATTTTCCTGCCCAATGGACTGATTATATGGACCTAACGGTAGGCCACTCCTTTAGTGAAATGCAGGAGTTTGGTTGTTATCTTTAACAAAAACAAAATATTGGATGAGTGGATTGGATGGATATTACCATGAAACCTACAGAACGCCATTCATGCCTCTGAACCAGATGTATAATACAGCTTTTACTGTACCAGGACCAGCCGTAAATATAGATACCAGAATTATTGTAAAAGCAATTATGGATGTAAATAGTGATATGGGCGGAGATCCTGTATACCAGCTTATCAGTTTTGCAACAGATATCAACGATGTTGGCAATCAAAGCTCAATATATCCTCACATTCCTGCTCAATTGGTTAAAGTCTTGTTGCAAGATTTAACATTACCCAATGCATCCGAACCAAATACAACGATTAATTTGGCAAAATCATATTCCATTGAAACTAATAAAACATTGCGATTCCAAAATTGCACAGTTAACCTGAATAACAGCAATTTTGGTATAATGGTCAATAATGGCCGGTTAGAGTTATCAAATTGTATTGTCAACTGTTCCGAAGGTTTTATCCGGGCAAACGGTGCAAATAGCATCATCGCTATTACCAACGGAAGTGAAATACGTTTTAATTCGGGTAATCCAATGTCACTATTATCTAACGGAGCTCAATTAACAATTGATGGGTCTTCAATGATTGTTCAAAGCGGAACAACTATTAATATATCTGCGGGAAGCAGTTTCCTGGCTACTAATTCACTTGTTAACCTGAGCAGTGCTAATCTGCATCTGAGCGGACGTTCTTCAGTTTCAATATCCGGAGGCAGTCAGTTCAAGGCAACAGAAAATTCTGTGTTTAGCGGAGAAACATTTCGTTACTATTATGATCCTGCCAGTTCTGGTAATGGTTCAATGTATGGGGGAGAAATTGAGATTCCAGGAGATAGGTTCATCATTGATAATAGCAAGATTGAGATGGATTCTGGTTCATATATCGGTGGAAGCTCAGTGTGGGATGGGATTACAATAAAAAATATAATTCGTGAACCTGACAACCCATCATACATCATGGCGGACATCAATAATGTCTATTATATAAGGCTAATCAATAGCGACATTGAGATATCCAATAATGAAATTACCAATTGTGGACAGTTGCAAGTGTTAGCTGGCTCTTATTTGACTCTAAACAATACTAATTACCATCATAATGAATATGGTATATATGCTAATGAAAGTGTGCTCAATGTACTCAATTCCCATATAAATCATAACGGTTCGACTGGTTTGTCAATTAACTATCCATCCCAAGATTTTGGATTTATGATGAACTCAGAAATTGCCTATAATATGGGGAGCGGCCTTGAATTGAGGCATGCTGGATTTAGGCTGAACGCCCAATCTCAAAGTTCTTCCATACATGATAATGATAGATTCGGGTATTTGAATTTAGGTAGCTTACAAAACCAAATCTTCGGCAATGTGAGCATTAGCAATAATGGATCAGCGGAAGTGATTTCTTTGTATCACGGTTTCCCTTATTTTGCAAACACGCCTAATATGCCCTTGGCTTCAGTAAGTGATCCGAATTATGATCCGAACACATTTGACAAATATCTTCTAGTTGCCTTAGGGTGCCCTCAAGGCGGAAGTGTACATGTTGGGAATCTTGCTATTGATACTACTGAACCAACAAGATTCCTTCCTGACTTCAATAACTTTGTATTCGGGAATCCAACGACCGGTGAAGCAGAAATCATATATGCAGCAGCTTTAGATAACATATACATTAAGGATTTCGAATCTGCTTATGATATGATGAAAAGCATCGTTTCAGAATATTCGGACACTGATACAGCGAAAAAAGCCCTTCCTTACTTACCACACCTCATAAAAGCAATAGGAGACGATCCCGATGACTTGTTCAGCTATCTTCATCTTATAGACGAAGAGGCTTTGGAGTACCACAAATTAGAGGCCCTGGGGCTGTTATCAATGTCTAACAAAGAATATGAAGATGCCATATTTTATCTTGAACAGATCATTGACGATCCTCCAAGTGACCAGGAACAACTACTGGCGGAATTAGATGAAGCATATAGTTACTATATGTTAGTCGAAAGTGGTGCAAAAAAGCTTCCTGAAAAGTGTCATAGAAAATCAACTACTGCTCTGGAGTATGCTCAGATTCATGATGAGATAATATCTTTGCTGACCAATTTTGAAGGGACTGAAGGCAATGAATATGCGATAAAAACGGTTGAATTAAACAGCAACTATCCCAACCCATTTAATCCTACCACTACTATATCTTTTAGTTTACCTTCGGAAATGGCCTGCAATCTGGATATTTACAATATCCGTGGACAACGAATCAAAACTCTTCTTAGTGAGAAGATGTCATCCGGCAAACACCACATCGTATGGGATGGCAAAGACGACGCAGGAAGAACAGTTTCTTCTGGCATTTACTTCTATAGGATGTCAACTCCGAATAAAACCCTTACATCAAAAATGCTCTTGATGAAATAGTACATAAGACCATGTGAATAAGCCCGGGGCAACCCGGGCTTTTCTATTGGATCAAAGTATCAATGCTATAGTCAATGTGTGCCTGTATCTCAATTGTCAATGCCAGAGCCGTCACCATCCTGCAATAGTGGATAGGATCGTTCAGGGTCTTGCCCTTGCGGTCTTTGAGGTATTTGTGCAGCACCTGATAACCGCCGATGTGGAAGTGCCAAAGCTCGGGGCTGATGCCTTCAAAGTGCTTGTATTCATTGATCTGAACAGTGCAATTCACTTCAGCATACTTGATGAATTCAACCATGTCGTTGGCACCCCTACCCTGATAACAGGCTACGGGAGGACTTAAACGGGGGCTATTAGATAAATGGATACCGCAAGATCTTTATCTAATTCTGCTAACGACAAATGGTCGAATGTCCGGCTGGGACTTTATAAACTCAAGTTACAGAACCACATGAATATGATGTTACAACCAAGCTGTTCTTCCATCTGGTAATCAGAAAGCTTGTACCAGATCTGAAGCAACATGATACGGAACATGACCTCAGCAGAAAAGGCATCTCTGCCAGCTACTGAAGTACGCCTGATCTCTACCTTTGAAAGGACCTTATTGATCCGCTTCCAGTCTATAATCTGCTCTGTGTCTTTAAGAAAGTGACTCCGCTTTTCTATGCGGTTTGCAAGCTCTTGGTCGGCCATTGTGATGATCTCTTTTTCCATGATTAACTCCTGTCTAATGATGGAGCCATATTATAGAGTCTATCTATCTTGTCAAGACATTTTTACATATACTTTATGTCCATTTTTATGTGCAACGTTCTTTTATGAATAAAGCTGTCTTCTATGTCGTGGGGCTATAGACTCAATCCCCAGCTTTTTTGCTATGATATGGGCTTCTCCAAAGGCATCTAAAACATGCGCGTCTGAGCCCAGGGAAAAGAGGCTGCCACCCATGTCCTGATAGATTTGGAGGTAGTGCGGTTCCGTAATAACTTCCTGATAGGGTTTGCGCAAGCTGCTCAGATTTATTTCCAGGGCGATGCCGCGCTCAATCATGACCTGGAAGATATCTTTGATGATGCTGAGGGCAAAGCTCTCGTCTGGAGCACTTTCGTAGTATCTCTTATACACACCCAGGTGCGCCAGAATATCTATCTCACAGGTGCTTACGAGTTTGAGATTGTGCAGATAGTAATCTTTCACTTCCTTTTGGCTGAGAGGTTTTTTGAGGGGAATGGCTACGTTTAAGTGTTCCGAAACAAAGTGGACAGAGCCCAGAATGGGGAAAAAGTCAAAGCCAGAGATCAGGTTTTGGGCAAAATACTGCACCTGGTGGTAATCTCCGATCTCAATGCCCTTATGCAGCTTCACTTCAGGGTATTTCTCCTGCAGTGCTCTGATATAGGTCTGATACTTGCTGAGCGAAGGCAGACCATGAATGCTGAGTTCCTGGGGCAGCAGGTCCAAATGCTCGGTAATGGCGATCTCATCATACTCCAGTTTGACAGCCTTCTGAAGCAGCTCTTCTCCCGTCATTCTGCTATCAAAACTGAACTGGGTATGCAGGTGAAAATCGTATTTCATCTGGCAAGCAGGGCGGCACCCAAGGCGCCGGTGATCTCAGGATCGGGAGGGATGAGCAGCTTTGTATCCAGCATTTTACCTATACAATTTGCCAAATCTGCGCCCTGGGCCACACCTCCGGTAAAGACTATGGGAGGCTCACAGCTTAGTGGCGCCATCTGGACATATATTCTGCGGGCGATGCTCATATTTACCGCTCTGGCGATATTGGCCACCGTATTTCCGGTAGCAAGAAGGCCGATTATCTCGGTTTCGGCAAAGACGACGCAGGTGGAACTCAAGGGGATTTCAAGATCGGATTTTGAGGCCAGATCTGAGAGCTCATCCAAATCACATTCCAGCCGTAAGGCAGTCATTTCCAGAAATCTGCCTGTGCCAGCCGCGCATTTGTCGTTCATCACAAAGTCTTTAACGCTGCCATCTTCGTTCAAGATGATAATCTTGGAATCCTGACCACCGATATCGATTACAGTTCTGGCCTGGGGAAAGAGTAAATAGCAGGCTGCAGCATGGCAGCTAATCTCACTTTTGATCAGATCTGCTCGGGTGTACATCTTCCTACCGTAGCCGGTTACACAAGAAAGGGCGATGTCTTCTGCGGTTCCGGCTGATCGGGCTTTTTGCAAAAGTTCATCCACAGCCTGGGTAGCTGAGACCTGGGTAGCCTGCCAGGCGCTAAAGACTATCTCGCTCTGCTCATGATCAAAGATGACGATTTTGGTATTGCGGGAGCCAATATCTATGCCAAGTGTTTTCATACTATACCATTACAAAGCTGGTTTGATTTTCCGGATGTAAGTAGAGCTGAATCAGGTCATGAATCTGCGCCAAACTTACGTTTGTGATGCGCTGCTCTGTGTCCAGATAAAAATTTAAGTCATAGTCCAGTGAGATTAGATTTGCGATGGTGGATGCCTTAAAGGAAGCGCTCTCATGGTCAAAGCGTGACATGGCTATAAGATAGTTCTTGGCTGTATCCAGTTCTTTTTGACTAATGCCATTCTTGAGCAGATCGGCCAATATCTCGCGCATGCTATTGAGGCAATTCAGGTAAAGCTTGGAATCGCAAAAAGCATAGGCATACCAAAAGCCCAGGTCCTGGATGGAATAAAAATCAAAGCCAGTTTGATAGGCAAAGCCAAAGCGTTCGCGCAGAATATCATACATTCGGGATGAAATATCTCCACCCATGATATGGGCCAGGACGTGGAAAGCGGAATTATCGCTACGATTTGAGGCCGGACAGCCGATGCCGCCGATATGGATGATGGATTGATCCAATTTCCGATAAACCCGGCGGGAAGAGGCGGGTCTTTGTTCATATTTCAGTGCGGCGGGCGGAATACGTTTGGTGCCATAGCCCTGGCCAAAATACTTTTCAGCCAGGTCATAGACTTTTTGTGGCTGAAGCGATCCCACGATGGCAAGCGCAAAATCCTCTCCCAGATCCCAGCTATCAAACCACTGCTCGCAATCCTGAATCCTGATAGATGCAATATCAGCAATAGTGCCGGTGGCGCTATAAAGATTGTTTTTCTTGCCAAATAGCTGCCTGAACCAGGTTTTGTAAGCCATACTGACGGGATAATCACGCTCACGACGGACGCTGTCCGCAGAGGCGCTTTTCAGCATAGACAGATAGGCTTTATCAAATAGAGGTTCATGAACTATTTCGCTGAGCAATTCCATCACGGCGGGCAGATCTGAAACATCGCATTTGCCGCGAAAGATGCTGCTGTCCAGATGATGCAGCAGCCGGATATTAAAACCATGCTGTCGCGAAAACTTCATAATCTGATCGTGATTACGCTTTTGGGTGCCATAGAGCATCAGCGCGGTTCCAAAGTAATTCAGGCCGATTCTGGACTCTGTGAGTTGCGAAAGCGGGCTGGATAAGGCATATCCACAGACGTCCTTACCGGGTTGATAATGATAGATGAATTTTAGACCATTAGAAAGCCTGTAGCTATGATATTGGGGAAAGAGAGGCTTGTTTTGCTTTGCCGTCTGGCAAATGTCCTGCAGATTGCCCTGATATTTATGAGTAGCATTTTCATCTGCCAGAGGCAGGTCCTGGCTGTGGCCAAGCTCTAATTCTTTGTGCAGAGCGGGGCTAATGGGCTGTTTAGATTGATAAAAGAAGGCCATGTGCTTTGCCTGCCAGAATCTTCGCGCTGCGGATAAGACTTCCTGGTCTGTGATGGATTCGATATAAGCCCCGTAATTTGAGACGCGGCTGAGGTCTCCATTAAATTCCTCGGCGGCAATGAGATTGGCTATATGCTCCACCCCGTCAAAGCTGTAAATCCAATTGTGAATGATGTCCAGCTTGATGAGCTGAGCATCCTCTGCGGGCACTCCAAACTTTAGCAGGTCTGCCCAGGCTTTGAAAAAGGTCTTCATGATCCTGGCCTGCTGCCCTTTTTTGCTGGGAGCAAGCAGGATCACGCTGGCTCCGGGAAGCAATCCAGCCAAAGAGGAGACTTTTACCGAAGAGCAAAGCTTTTCCTTTTCCACCAGAGTCTTGTGCAAAACCGATGATTTTCCTATGGCCAGATAGCGGATGGCGATGTGTAAAGCCTCGCTGTCTGGATGGCTTTCATTCAGCTCCGGCAGGGCTATGGCGAGATATTCACGTCCGTTTTTGGCGCGGTGGAATACCCGCCAGGAGTGGGGGAGATGAGAAGCGACATTTAGTTTTTGAGGGCTTAGGGCTCGCCAATCGCCGAAGTAAGAATTGAATTGCAGCTTGAGCTGCGCTTCATCAAAATCACCGGTAGCCACCAGGAACGCATTTCCGGCATGATAGTGTTTTTGGTAAAAACCTTTCAATTTGCGCAATGAGGCTGCTTTGATGGATTTTACATTACCCAGAACGGGTCGCCCCAGCGGACTGTCTTCAAAATAGTGGGTTTGGATATACTCGATAAAATCCATCTCCGGTTCGGCTTCATATTGGTGGATTTCCTCGATAATAATGCTTTTCTCGGTCAGCACGTCTTTCTGATTAAAATCTACCTGAAAAGCCATTTGGGCAAGGATATCCATTCCGGCTTCCAGATGTTCTGAGGGCAATACCAGATAGTAACAAGTGGCGTCGTAATCTGTATAAGCATTGAGCATGGCGCCAATTTCAGAGGCTTTGCTGCTGAGGGCATTATCGGGATACTTATACGTGGATTTGAAGCTGAGATGCTCCAAAAAGTGGGCATAGCCATACTCGCCGCTGTCTTCCTGAATGGAGCCCGTGCGGATGTATAGCTGCAAGCAAATCAAGGGATTGGATGAGTCCGGAGCATAGAGCAGCTTGAGAGAATTAGGCGCAAAATGCTGCTTCAGTGCCAGAGGTCGGGTGCTATTGATCTTCATTTACCGGGGCGCGAGATCATGGCATAGGCATTATGTAAATGGATGGATTCAGCGTTTTCGGATTCCACAAAGAAGCCGGTGATCCGCTCATCACTCTGCAGACGCAAGGTGATTTCCCGCACTATATCTTCCACAAACTTGGGATTATTATATGCCTTTTCGGTCACATACTTTTCATCCACGCGTTTGAGCAGGGAATAGATCTCGCAGGAAGCGGTGGCTTCTGCCAGCTCAATGAGCTCTTCCAGCCAGACGAAGCCAGTATAGCTTACCTTGATGGTGATTTTGCTGCGTTGGTTATGCGCACCGGCATCGGATATTTCTTTGGAACAAGGACAGAGCGTGGTGACTGGCACGGTAACTCCGATCAAGAGCTCATACTCATCCTTCAAAGAGGCGCTGAATACGCAATCATAAGCCAGGATGGAGGCTATTTTGGAAACCGGCGCTTTCTTGGTGAGGAAGTAAGGGAAGGCAATATCGATGTAAGCAGCCTCGGCTTTGAGAGAAGTTTTGAGTTCGCTCAAAAACGGCTCCAGATTGCCGATCAGGGCTTCCTGGTGATAGTGGTGCAGGATTTCCACAAAGCGGCTCATGTGTGTGCCCCGCATGTGATGCGGAAGCTCCACATAGATATTCAGATCAGCCACTGTGTGCTGGATTTCGTTGGCCCGGTCTTCCACCACGATTGGATAGCGCAGGCCTTTGATACCTACCTTATCTATCATGGTATTACGGGTGTCATTTTGACTTTGTAAGTCTGGTATTTTCATAGATTCTCATTAAAATTCAGGCTTTTCATGCCTTCTGTCTTCAAAGAGAAGATGGCATCATCCTGTTGGTAGTAGATTACGGTATTGGTATTTGGCAGCTCCCGGACCAGCTGTAAAGCCTGTTGGGGATCCATAGTGAAAAGCGCAGTGGAAAGGCCATCAGCCCAAGCCGCTTTTTCGGTGACTACGGAGACTGAAAAGATGTTTCGCACAGGCAGGCCGTTATGGGCATCCAGGATATGGTGATAACGCTGGCCGCCATCTTCAAAAAACTGTTGATAATCGCCGCTGGTGCCGATGCTGAGGTTGTTTGCCTTGAAGCTGGCAATGCTGTCATCATCTTTTCTGGGGTGTTGAATATAGACCAGAGGACTGATATTGTAGCCGAAGAAAGTCATGGAGCTGCGGCTGTTTACAAAGCCTCTCAAGAGACCGCGCTGTTTCATATAATCCAGGGCTTTATCCAGGATATAACCTTTGGCAAGGGCGCCGAAGGTGATCTGCATACCCTGCGGTTTGTAGAGCTGCTTTTTATCGTATTTGATACGGCTAAAATCCACTTTATTAAGCTCAGCTTTGATGAGCAGGGAATCCGGAATAGCAGGCTCTTCTGTACCAAAACCCCATAAATCCCAGACCGGCTTGATGGTGGGATCAAAAGCGCCATCCGTCATCTGCCACAGACTATCTGCAATTACCAGCAATTCATACAGATCTGGGTCCATATCAAAATGTTCTTCGCTGCTGCTGTTGATCTGGGTGATCATGCTATCGGAGCTGTATTCATTAAGTTTGGTTTCCAAGTCCTGGATCAGCTTGAATGTCTTTTCAATATCAGAGCCCACATTCTTGGATTTTGAAGTGGCTGATATTTCTACAATGGTGTCCAGGATATATTTGCTGCGGATTTCAGGGTATTCCCGGGTGAAATATTGGTATGCCCCAAAAGAAACTACCACGATCAGGATGATCAGAGAAAAGATTTCTTTGCGATTCATAGCTTAGAGCCTGTAGTCCAACAGTTCGTAATTTTCCAGTTTTAAGACGTAATCCCGAAGGGCAAAGAACGCGCATGGCAGAGTGAAGAGCATGGGGAAGATGGCGAGCCCAAAGGCAAGGCCATTAACAAGAATCATCAGCAAAGCCAGGAGGTAGATATTCCAGCGTACATCGGCAAAATGCTGATAGCTGAGCTTTAGGGCCTTGATCGGATTCACTTCCCTGATCTCCATCACCACCACAGCCGGCAGCGATATGGCAAGCCAGTAATTTACCAAAACGATCCAGACCAATCTTAAGATTGGATCACTGGCAAAGCCTGGAAACCCAAAGCAGATCAGATAAAAGACCATCAGCACTAAAGCATTGGCCAGAGCAAAAAGCAGATATCTGGGATAATGCTTCATATTTGCCCACAAGTCCTTCAGTTTCAGAGTATAATCCCTTTGATTACTGATCACGCTGAATGGAAGCAAAAGCATTGGTACAAAGAGGCTTATCAGCACAGACTTCAGAGATAGGTTTATAATAAGCTGGCCAATGGTATTGATCTCGTTATTGATATACTGGGTAAATATCCAGACCAGAATCGCGATCGGAACTACTCCCAGGATGATGCTGAAGCCCATAGCAGGAACCATGGAAGCGGTCTTACCCTTCAGCTCTTTACGGGTGTGTTTCAGGCTCTTTAATGCAGCCAGATCGGTCTTGACCACAGGGCTTTGAACCCCGCAGGACATGCACCACAAATCGTGGTTTCCCAAACGGGTATTGCATTTTTTACAACGCATTGATACTCCTTAACATTTTGACCATCCGCAAGATGGGCACTTCAGACATCCTTCCACGTGTTCAATGCCAGATCCGCAGTCCGGACAGGTGGCTACCTGGGCTTTGGGGTTATTATCCAGAGAAACTGCACCTTGCGCGGCTTTGAAGTGGATAGATTTCAGTTCTCCATTGATCTGCATGCTGAGGAAATTCTCCAAAGCCTGACCTACAGCATCGCCGCAAGAGGTGATCATCTTACCTTTGTGCCACATCGGGGATTGACAGCGTATGCCCTTGAGCTGGCGGATGATGGCTTCAATCTTGATCCTAGACCTCAGTGCCAGAGAAGAGAGCCGGGCTATGGCTTCCAATTGAGCAGAAGCGCAACCGCCTACTTTTCCCATCTGGACAAAGACTTCACAGGCTCCTTGAGAATCTGTATTGATGGTCACATACATGTGTCCACAGCCGGTTTCCAGGCGTTGGGTAACGCCATGGGTTACCTCCGGACGCTGTCTGGGGCCTACCTTCCGCTCTTCAGGGCTCTTGTCCTGAGTGCTTGATCCTACAGAAAGAACCTGATTGTCCCTGCTGCCATCACGATATACGGTAACTCCTTTGCAACCAAGTCGGTATGCCAGCAGATACGCTTCGCGAATGTCTTCGATCGTGGCGCTATTCGGG
>JALNWR010000057.1 GCA_023230795.1 Candidatus Cloacimonadota bacterium | reverse complement strand
CCAGAAGGGACAATTCATTGCCGGGCCAAAGCTATTGCGGGGGATCACTCTCCAATAGTAGGTGGTACCATAGTCCAGATACTCAGCAGGGGTGTAGCTGGTGCTCGTGGTGACAAGGGCATTTTCGATATTGGTGGGGGGATTGTCTGTGCCAAACCATAGCAGATAGTCATCAGGTGAACCGCCGGTGTGCTGCCAGTTCAGCTTAGTATTTATATCAATATCTGTAGCTTCATGGACCGGAGCCATTGCTTCGGCTGGAGTGGGAGGTGCGGTAGCCGGGGTAATAAACCAGATATTGGGGCGGTATCTTTTACGAGAGCCGCTGGAGGTGGGAAAAGAGCTACTGGAAGTCTTGTAAACCCCACTGTAGTAGTCTGTATCTGTAGTACGGAAATAGGGAGGTCCGCTGATCCTGCTGCCGTCACGGTTTTCCCAGAGGATTTCCAGGCTCCAGGGAGTGCTGGGGTCCCAAGTATAGGGAGTGTCCAGGGTTATCTCTGTCCAGCCCGGGCCATTCCACGAGACCGAGCCAGAGTAAACCAGAGTAGAATAAACTGGATTCTGGTAGGAAGTAGTACAATCATCATCGTAGAAAGCTCCCATATAGATTTCTTGATTGTCCATCACGTAGTCGGTGTGTTCAGTGTCCACATAAAAAGCGATCTTCTCGATGCTTTGGGCTGTGGTAAAGCCTGCGGCCGTCAGCTCTGTATTCTTGTAGATGAATTTGCTCCAGCCGTAATTGGCATAGCCATATATCGGCAGATACTTTTGCGTATCGGTATCGGTGCCGATAAAGAAATCTCCTGCACTGAGCAGGGTGATGCTTAGCAATAGGCTAAAGACAAGGACGATAGTTTTTTTCATGTTATTCTCCCTTATTTGATCATGGTTAGTTTGCGTGTTTCACGCGTTGTATTGGTCTGAAGGCGCAGATAATAGACTCCACTGGCTACGGGATTTCCCGCTTTATCCGTGCCATCCCAATTTGCGGTATGAGTTCCCGCGGTTTTACTTTCGTTGACTAATTCTTTTACTTGCTGTCCTCTGAGATTGTATATCTTCAGGGAAATCCTTTCGGTCTTTGCGACATTATAGCGTATGGTGGTACTGGGGTTGAAGGGGTTTGGATAGATATTGTCCAGGCCGCTGCTGAGCACCGGAGTATGGACGTCAGTATTGCTGATGGGGTTGATGTTCCACCAGAACATCAAATCCTGCATCCACTGCATCCGATGATTATTATTGGTCAGCTGAGAAAAGTCAAAGCTGAAATACATGGTTTTGTAAACCGGAGTATCCACCGTGGTAGCAGCCACACCATGATAGAGATAGGCGTTTCCATTGATGGGACCGTCTTCAAAGGCATAAACGTAGTTTGCGCCAATCTCAGGATAAGGCACTTCGTCGTAATACGGGCTTCCGGCTTCGTCATTGGGGAAAATGCAATCCGGGGAATTGGCATATACTGGATATTCTACACCCGCTGTGCCCACTGGAGTTCCCGGCAGAGCCAATATGGTGCCATGTTCATAGCCAAAGCTATCCGGGCCGCCCAGACCGTTTGTGCCTCCGCCAAATCCGGTAGCAATATAATGAGTGCGGAAATAACCACTCATCAGCCGGCGGATCGGGCTGGAATTGCTGTGTCCATGCTGTCCGGCGGCTAATCCATCAGAAGAGAACCAGAGGTTTTTGGGGTCTTGCACTGTTCCCAAATCCAGATAGTCTGTCAAAACTTCTGCAAAGTACTTCATCTTGTCATTCGTAGAGCCTGTATTGGCATAAGCCAGCACAGCTTCATATTGGGGATCGATGGCATATTCGGCATACTCCTCCCAATCATAGACATCATAGCCGATCTCTTGCTCTTGCATGGCGGCTTCATAGATGGGCAGTTCAAGACGCTGGTAATCCTGATTTCCACTATAGGCTATCAGTACCTGAGCATCCGCTGTGGGCAAAATCTTGAAGCTGTAATAGCCGCTCGGAGCATCTGCGGGCAATCGGCTCATGTTATCCTGTGCGTCGATAGCCTCAAAGTAGTATTTGAAAGTGGCGCCCAAAGGAATATCAGCAACGGCGAAGCTATAGTCATTTTGCTCCACTTCTGTATATTCGGTAGATTGCCATCCCGCACCCAGATCATAATGCAAGGTTACGCTGCTGAGCTCGCTCATATCGATGATGTGGGCGGCCAACTCAATATCCCGGGAGAAGGTGTTTCCTGCCGCTTTGTGAGTGATGATGGGACCTTGATCGTCCTCACCACCGTAGAAGAGGATGGCCAGGCCTTCGTGCAGAAGGTTTCCGGCAGGCTCCACCCCGATATAGCTATTGCCCTGCACTATCTCCCGCAGGTAGCAAAGGCCGGTATCCGCCGCCTCATTTTGGATGGCGATGGTAGCGCTGCGTCCAAGGTCATGAGGAATAGTGGCACCGGTTTGCCCGGTAGATACAGTGTGATATTGCATTTTGATATCACCATTTTCATGCAGGATAACCTGGAATTTCAAGAGCTGCTCGGCTCCGCTTCCAGCTCTGAACCTCAAAGAATCCCATTGAAAGACCATATAACGCTCCGGTGCAGTACCAAAGCTCTGGAAAAATATGTCTCCAGTGCCCTCATCCGCTTCCAGATCATCCCAATATACGGCGATCAAAGCAGGCATTTGGGTGTAACCGGGGATGGGGTACATGTAGTTGAACATATTACCGTCACCGCCCCAGCCGGAACCCGGGTAATTTGTGTACCAGGTGTTTTCCGCCAAAAGGATTTCGCCATTGATGTCCACATAGGCTTCATCGTAGTCTATACCGTAAAAGGAGAAGTCAAAAGGCAGCGGGATGGGCTCACTGAAGTTGTCATCACCATAAAAAACATCCACTCCATACATGATGGTGGAGACTCCGGTTTCGCTGATCTCGATCCAATCATACTCAGGCCCCAAAGGCTCATTGCTATCTATATAGCGATAGCCAAAGCCATCCGGACCGCCGCTGCTTTCGCGGATCACCACTTCACCCATGTGGGTATGGCTGTTGTTATCGGGATTGTCATCCAAAGTAAGTATGTGGAAATGGTAAGAAAGCTGGCCAATCTCAGCTGGAGTAAAGCTCTGGTCAAAGCTGACAGGGACGCTTTCATCGGGGAGGATTTCGGCGTTTACCATAGCGGTCTCGTTGTACAAAATCTCCAAAGCGTCGTTTGTGACGCTCAGCTCCACCTCTATGCTGCCGTTGAATACAGAAGTTCCGGCATTGCCCACCCTGATCTGAGGATAGAAGGGAAGGCCTACGAATTCATGATATCGGGGATAGATCACACGCCAGACATACAGATCAGCCGTGGGGTCGGCCGAAACGCTTACCGAGATCTGGTCTGATGCAGTTTGATTAGTCTGCGTATCCAGGAGCGTGAAAGTAATATCTTCGCTGCCGCTAAAATCCGGAGCGCTGAAAGTAACTATCAGTTCATCAATATCCACTGTGATATTAGTGTTTCCGCTCACGCTGAGGCTGGCAAAATTCAGATCGGTCATCACTATATATTCGCTAAAATCCATCTGCAGCTCTTCGCTTTGATAAAAGCTAACCGCGTCCGGCAGATTGAGTTCCGGGTCCACCGTAGGCACCTGCCCCACCTTCACATCATCCAGGAGCACGCCATAGGTTTCGCATTCCCAGTAAAAAGCCAGGTAGATGCTCAGGCCGGCATAGCTGTCCAGGCTTACCGTGCCCATTTGATATGTGGTGCCCAGGTCTTGCATATGCAGCAGCAAAGTATTGAAATTGCCGGTTTGATTTCCGCTGGTGGATAGATATACCTTCAGGTTTTCTGTGCCATACCAGGAGCGGGTGTAAAACTCCAGAAAGTCACCTTCGCTCACGGTGATCTGTGGCGTAATCAGCCAGTCCTGATTTTGATTTGGCAGATAGTTATCCACAAAAGCTGCGTGATTTCCGCTGTGGGGGTTGTTTGTGACCACGCGCCAAAAGTTGCCATCGCCGTCATCATGCATAGTCCATCCGGCGGGTAGGTTGGTGCTATCTTCAAAGCCTTCGTTTATATGCCATTGCGCCAGAAGCAGGCTGGAGCACAAAAGAAGGAGGATTGTGATTATTCTCGTTTTCATGATTACCTCGTTATTGAATTAGTGATTAGCTGGGGGTTTTCGATCTGCAAAAACCACTCAAGATTACCGCTTACATCACCGCCCAGAGAACGGTTGTTTCCCCAATATACAGAGAGCAGCCCGCGGGATTTTTGTTTGAAAGAAAGGTCTATATTGGCCAAAGAGACATTGGGATTAGTGCCCAGACAGATGAGGGCGATCTTCCTGCCGTCCTGGCCGCCGGCCATAATGGCTTTGGCCAGCAATTTCTCGTTGCTTTTGGCCGAAAAGCTCTTAATTTCGTTGTTTTTGATTACCAGGCTTGGCTGGGAAATCTGTTCTCCAAAAGCGTAAGCCACATCTCCCCTGATCTCCCCATTCATACTTAAAGGTTTGGGGACCATCAGGATTTCTCCGCCAGGATAGTTTATCACCGGACTTTGACAGGGATGGTTAGTAAAGGATCCGGTCTCTGCGAAGATCTGCTGCACTCCAAAGCGCAAGTTTGTGTCTTGACCGATCAGCTCCAAATATTCCTTGTCCTGATATTTGCTACAGGTCTGAAGCGTGTCTTTGCTGAGCTGCTCATAATCTATATCCAGAGCTTTCCAAAATTGCAATTCGCTCTCTATAGATTTGTCCGACAAAGTGTCCCGCAACAGCCCCGGCATCATCGCCACCCGGATTTTCTTCTGCTGAATGATCTGTCCGCTTTTGGCAAAATGCCCGAGCCTGAGCTTGAGTTTGTCCGGATCGGTCAATTGGATATTACGGGCTTCGCCATTGAGATTGAGATATACGTCGCTAACCCTCAGCAGCCGGTTGAAATGCTCGTAATCCGCATTAAACGCCGGCAGAGAAAACTCTTCGAACTTGGCTTTGAGCAGCTCGGTATCCTGATAGATCAAAGTGGTGCGGATGCTCATGCGCCCGGCTTCCAAAAGAATCTTTTCTACCAAAGGCAGATTGTATTTTCCGGTAACGATGAGCAATTTCTGCCGCGCTTTCAGCTTCAGAGAGTCCTTCAAAAGACGCGAAGCGATCACAGCAAGAGGCACGCCATATTCGCTTTCCAGGATGTTTTGAATCACATTCCGGCTATTGATGGTGCCTTCGCTCAGGTGCTCTCCCAAAGCAAAATCCAGCACGAAATTCTTGGCGGTGGCGCGATAGTAAACCTCCTTGCCGTTTGAGGGGATATCTTCCACCAGCTGGATCAAATCGGCCTCCAGAAGCTTGTTCAAATGGTAATGAACCTTTTGCTTGCTCACTCCAAAAGCCGTAGCCAGCTGCTGACAGGTGGCGGCAGAACGGATCAACTCCCTCAACATCTCAAACTTGAGGTCATTGGCGAGTTCCATCACCTGGGCATGCTGGGATACTATCTTGACATTTTTTATCATTTTCTTTCCTTTCTTCGTAATCTCAGGCCTTGCCTATAGGCTCCAGCCTTGCTCTATTATCTTACCAAGTCTCTATATATAAGACGTTAAAGCATCTTGAACAAGAATAAAACAGCTTGGGCAGATTGTCAAGAACTTTTTGACCATTAACTGAGATTATCCATAAATACACTGCTATGTCGGGCTGATTTATGGCTGTTTTCGATAGAATCAGAATGGGATTTTGGATTAAAAGGATGAGTTTCCTTTTTGGCATGCCCAAAATGAGCTTAAAAAAGGGAGTGCAGGCCTGCACTCCCTATTCAGTTTATTGTTATCCCCGGCAAACCGCTTTCCAGCAGAGCCTGCCTTCTCGTAAGGTAAGGGGACACTATATTTAAGTCGCTGCGGCTTCCTGCATAATCCTTATCAGGGTAGCTTCCACTTCCAGAGCGATTGCCGGAATATCTTTTGCATCAAACGTTGCCAGCACAATACTCGGCTTAAGAGTTGCCATAATGGTCTTGCCACCCTCTTCATATACAGAGATGCGGCAGGGGAGGAAACTGGAAACCCCCATGTCTATCCCCAATACCCGTTGGGCAGTGTGAGGATTACATACCTCCATGACCTTGCATTTACGCTCGAAAACCAGGCCTTTATCTTGCATCAATTGTTGCAGGTCGTGCACATGCACCACCCCAAATTTATTGGCAACTACAGCAGCTTTCAGCGCTTCAATGGTAGCACCAAAGCTTTTATCAGTACTTTGTGTAATCAATATCTTATCCATTGTCTTTCCTATTTATCCTTTTGCTTGCGCAATAGCACTATCAATATCGCTAACAGCAAGCCAATTATGACTATACCGATTGCGGCAAGCAGCCAGGTTAAGCCACCATACCAGTTGTTCATCCAACCCCAGTAGCCGTGCATCATGATAGTCTCCTTCTGCCTGCTGCCTTTAAGGCAACAGCCAAGTTATATTTGTATAAGCACGCTTACACACGTGTTACACATACATATAGTCTATCTTGTTTTGGTGCAATAGCAAGGTGTTTTTCTGCCTGCTAATATGTTTTCGCTTTTATCGTAGGCTTACTCACTTAAGTCCTTACTTTTTATGCGCAACAAGCGGGCATTGATTGCCACGATTACTGTGCTTATGGTCATCAAAACAGCTCCATAAGCAGGACTAAGCAGGATGCCAAAGGAATATAGTACTCCAGCAGCCAGAGGAATAGCTATCACATTATATCCAGTGGCCCAGAGAAGATTTTGCACCATTTTGCGATGGGTTGCTTTTGATAAATGGATCACCGAAACTACGTCCAGGGGGTTGCTTTTTACCAGGATCACATCCGCGGTTTCTATAGCTACTCCAGAGCCTGCTCCGATGGCGATACCCAGGTCTGCCTGGGCCAGAGCTGGAGCATCATTTACGCCATCGCCAATCATTGCCACGCGCATTCCTCGGGCTTGCACTTCTTTGATTTTATTGGATTTATCCTCAGGTAGGACATCAGCAAAATATTCGTCAATGCCGATCTTTTCGGACACCCAGGCCGCGACGCGCTCATTGTCTCCAGTCAACATTATAGAGCGAATACCAAGAGCTTTTAAGGCCTGGATGGCATGGCTTGATTCTTCTTTGACAATATCTGCCAGGGCTATGGCTCCGGCTAAAACATCGTCGATAAACACAAAAACAACTGTCTTGCCCTGTGACTGTAGATCAGATATCCTGGCATCCTCTGTTTCTATGTTCTGTTCTCTGAGGTATCCGGGTCCCATTATCTTGATTTCTTTACCTTTTACCTTTCCCATCGCACCTTTTCCGGTTATTGCCTGAAAATCTTCTACTTCCCACAGATCATCAACAGACTCTGCGATAGCTCTGGCAATGGGGTGTTCAGAATAAGCCTCTACTGAAGCGGCATACTTAAGCATTGATCCTTCATATTCCTGGTCAAACGGCAGCGTATCTGTCACCCCAAAACGCCCTTCGGTCAGGGTTCCGGTTTTATCAAATATCACTGTGCTCAAAGAGCGGGCCTGTTCAAATGAGTTTCTATTTCTAATCAATAGTCCATGTGCTGCTGCTATGGATGTGGTCGCCGCTACTACCAGAGGGATAGCCAGTCCCAGGGCATGCGGGCAACTGATAACCATCACTGTCACTGCCCTTTCCAAAGAAAATGCCAAGTCCTGATTCACGATAAAAAACCAGACTAACAGAGATATCGCACCACTTCCCAGGGTTACATAAGTCAACCACGATGCTGCCCTATTTGCCAAGTCTTGAGTTTTGGATTTGCTCTTTTGAGCCTTTCTTACATGCTCTATTACGCGAGCCAAAAATGAATCTTCTCCAGTTCCTTTTACCTCCACCGTCAGAGAGCCTTCTTCGTTTATAGAACCGCCTATCACTTCATCGCCTTTCTTTTTCGTAACCGGTTTGGATTCTCCGGTAAGCATAGCTTCGTTGACCGCGGATAGTCCTTCTATGATATCACCATCTGCAGGGATCTTTTCACCCGGTTTAATAACTATTTTATCGCCTTTATTCAGAAGATGAACCGGGACGTCTTCGATGCTGCCATCGGGCATGATCCTATGAGCATCGCTGGGCAAAAGCTGGGCCAGAGCATCAAGGGCCTTTGAAGCACCCATTACGGATTTCATCTCTATCCAATGCCCAAGCAGCATGATATCAATCAAAGTTACCAATTCCCAAAAGAAATCGGTACCGCTGAGTCCAAACAGAACCGCAGTGCTATAAAAGTAAGCTGTAGATATCGCCACAGCTATTAGGGTCATCATCCCGGGCTGCTTTTCTTTTAGCTCTCTGATCATGCCCTTTAGAAATGGTAAGCCGCCATACCAATACACTATAGAAGATAAACCAAAAAGCAGAAAGGGGGCGAGGGGGGATTTGACAATGACAGGAATTCCCAGCAACGATAAGAACATTGGCGACAGGATAAGAATCGGTATGGTAAGGATCAACGAAACAATAAATTTTTTCTTAAAATCATTTAACATGTGATCGTGATGATCGCCCGGATGCTCCGTATCAGACCCATTCTTTTTATGATTCATAGTGCTCGTATCTTTTTTGTGCGATTTATCCTTACGATCGTGCTCGGTAACAAGATTTAATAGCATAATGATTCTCCTTGCTTTTGCTGATTTTGCATTCATTAAACTCAAAAGATCAAGATTCTGTTAGATACATAATAATTCGATCTTTGCTATATGCAACAACTACTTGAGTCCTGAAGGCTGACATAGATTCATCTCGTCTCCTTTGCAGTCTGCCTGGATGGGGCGGTATCCGGGAGGGAATTCCGATTTCTTATCGCACAGCAGATCGACATTTTTTAAGCAGTTGTCAATATTCCTGTTAAGCAGGCATTCCCCCATTTTTCAAGAGAGCCTAATTATGGTCGAGTCGATCTTTGCTATCTGAAATGTCGTCTCTACAGGACTCAGGTGATTGTGTGGCATATTGTTTGCTATCTGAAATATCGTCCCTACAGGACTCAAGAGATTGTCGGGTTTGTGTTTTGCTATCTGAAATGCCGTCCCTACAGGACTCAGGTGATTGTCGGGTTTGTATTTTGCTATCTGAAATGCCGTCCCTACAGGACTCAGGTGATTGTGTGGCATATTGTTTGCTATCTGAAATATCGTCCCTACAGGACTCAGGTGATTGTGTGGCTGGTGTTTTGCTATCGGGAATATCGTCCCGCTGGGACTCAGGCGTTTGGGTAGCTGGGAGGGCCTCCCAAGTGCTAATCCACGCTTGTGCCTTCAATTTGATTTTAACCCAGTTTTAACTCGAGTCCACTCGAGGCTTCGAGTCAGCTCGAGTCGAACACAAGTTAAAGCCAAGTCCAAAGTTTGGGTGGGCGGGGAATTCCGATTCCCCGAGCGAACTTAAGTTCGCTGAAGCTTGCGTTACTGAATCACTCCACAGCCGAATCGGAGTTCGGCTTCTCAAGATCCGCATCCCAAGATTCGCTCCCCCGGATTCGCTTTCTCAGAAAAAAGTGTGGACAAAAATCTCAGATCTCAAGCATAGGAATCTAAGAAATGATAGCGGAAGGAAAGCAGATGTCAAAAAACAAGCGCGGCAGCCTGATCAGGCGGGTCTATCGCAGCTCCATCACGGAAGGAGCCTTTGCCCAAGTTTATGGTAATCTGGCTCAGATCGGCAGTTCGTTCATCACCAAACTCATGGTTTTGATGGGCGCGGGGCCTCTGCAATACAGTTTACTCTCCGCTATAGGTCAACTTTCCGCGATATGGCAGCCCTTGGGAGTGGCTTTTTCGCATCATATTTCGCAGAGGAAGTGGCCTTGCATCTGGATTACTTTGATTGGGCGGTTTCTGACTCTGTTTTTGGGGCTGGCGCTGCTGTTTCCGTCTCGCCAGGATGGCATCTGGTTTATGCTCACGCTGCTCTTTTTCAGTGCGGGATTTCAGGCCACGGGGGCTAATATCTGGATCGCCTGGGTGAGTGATCTGATTCCACTGCGCATCAGAGGCAGATTCTTGGCGCGGCGCAATCAGATTCTTTTGGTAATCGGACTGATTATAAGCTACGTGGTCAGCTATCATGTGGACCTCTTTGAAGGCGGCAGCAGAGGGCTGAGCTATATTGCCCGTCTGGGCGCAGAGAGCTTTTTCGTTCCACAGAATCAGGCGCTGTTTCTGGCTTTTATCTTTATCTTTGCCTCCATCATCGGGATCATAGGACTGTCTTTTCTAGCTTTGCAACCGGAGCGGAAACGGGCTCATTTCCCCGCACAGAGCCTCAGGCAGGTCTTTCGTGAGCCTTTTCAAAACAAGAATTTCCGGCTGCTTCTGGTATTTGGCTCCTGGTGGATGCTGGCCACCGGAATCGGCAGTCCATTCTGGAGTCCCTTCATGCTAAAGAATCTACAGATGGGGCTCTTTGAGGTGCAGCTGTATAATACTCTGCATATGGGCGCATCTCTCTTGTCCTTTGGCTTTTGGGGTAAGTTTATCGATCGTTTTGGCAATAAAACCGCCATGAAGATTTGCGTGTTTTTAGGAGGACTGAATCCGCTGTTTTGGCTGTTTATGACTGCCCAAAATCATTCAATCCTCTGGATAGAAGGCATCTCCTCCGGATTTATGTGGGCTGGAACGGGGATCATCACCACGAACTTTGTGCTGTCTATCGCGCCAAAACGCCGGGAGCAGGCTTATAGCGGAATCTATGCCGCGGTGGTAGGACTATTTATGATGAGCTCCACCCTGGCCAGCGGTATCTTCTACCCCGATAGTCTGAATCTGGGATTTCGGGTCTTAGACCCTGAACAGGTGGTCTTTGGAGTGGGAGCTTTGGCGCGCTGGGCTGCCCTCATCCCTCTGGCTCTGGTGCGTGAATACCGCTCTGTGCCCCTGCGGGAAGCCTTGGCTTATACCATGAGCAGGATCATAGGTTGGCGGCTGAGAGTGGGGAAACGGGGCTAAGTGCTAAGGCTGAACTATCTTTATTTGCAAGCTATAGAGTGCTTTACTTTACTGGGCACCATACATCGCAGGGCCTCAAACTCTCAGCAATAGCTGTAAATGAATGAGTAAGGGCACGATCAAATGACCGTGCCCCAATCCTCATTTTGGCTATGCCTGAGAAAACCTTTTACAGAAAGGCCTTAAGGCAACCTATAGTCATATGACACTATTTCATCAGCATCATCTTGATAGTTCTGCTTTTTCTTTCATGTACCACCTGGGCAAAATATAGTCCTGAACTCACAGGGCTATTTCTATGATCTCTGCCATCCCATTGAATGCTGTGCTGGCCACGTTCCATAATGCAATTCGATAGTTCTCTGACTTTCTGGCCTCTAATATTGTAAACAGTTAATTTTACCTTTGAACTTGTGGGGATAGAGAAACTTATCGTCGTAGAGGGATTGAATGGATTAGGATAATTTGAATGCAGGGCCAAAGTCACCGGCAGTTGTTCATTATCCGCTACTAAGCTAAAACTGCGAAAGCCATAATGCTCTGGTGCGAGACTATGGGGAGGATCAGTATTGATCTCGTACAAATCGGAGCTGGGAATAGCTGTAACGACTGCTTTATTTTCAGAATATAGCAAAAAGCTGAGATTGCCTCCTCCTTCTTCCGGTGGGGTCGAATATGCCAGGATCTGAATGGGATATGCCTGGATAACCCTGGCTCCGATGCATTCATCATCCTGAAATACGCCAATCTCAGAATATTCCTGATTACCTTCGATTGATTCTATCATGATAGTTTCATAATCGGGCTTATCTTCAAAAGTAAAGTGAATTGGTTTTTGTAGTTCAACAATGTCCGGAGTGGTCAGAGGACTGTTCCAAACAAAAGAACTATTCCGCGTAGCATGAATCATAATGGAATCTCCATATTTCAGATGTGGTCTTATGCCATCGACGATCCACTCTCCATTTTCTTTCTTCATACTCCATCTTTCAGCCATGATATAGTCTATGGAGTTGATGGCACCCAGTAATGCTTCTTGGGGAACAGCTCTTTCATAACATGGATATGTGTACCAGTGCCATTGGCCCCGGTATAATGGATGCACCATCAGGGTATCCACTATTGTCCCCAGCTCATACAGCTTTACATCTTCAGTACTGTTTATTCTCAGCTTATAGCCAGCCGGGCTTTTTAGAGACTCCAGTCCATAATAAGTCCAGTGATTGTTAGAATACTGAGCAGAATCTTCATAATGCAATATGTCGTGAAGATAAGGGACTAAAGATAGATTTGCATATTCAATGGATTCACCGAGCCCATCCCTTTGCAACCTGGGATATCCTACCCAGTTCCATCCCGGATGTAAGCTTCTTCCTGTGGCTGAATAGGGAAATTCCTCTGGAGTTACCATCTCGATTCGGTATCGTTTGACTCTTCTTGCCGTAAGAGATGGAGCATTTATTTCAAAGAGTAGATCATACATGCCATCTGCATTATTTGGAAACTCCTGTAACACCTCAGCATATGCATAAAAGTAATTGCTATATACGCCATCATCTGCTTGTCCATCATTATGAAAACCGTCGTCAAACAAAATTATCTCAAAAGACCAATCATCTCTTACTAAGCAGACCCTAACGTCGGCACCTGTAACCGGATTAAGATAGTCTTTTACTTCCACTGATAAGTGTAATGGTTTGTTTAAATCATGTTTACGTGGAGGAGAAGAGAAATGTACTTCCAGGTCAGACTGGACCTGGGCAGAGAAACTATAGCTTGCAACAAATGTGCTTGTAGGAGGGCGTACGATTACAGCTTCCCAAACACCCTCGTCTGGGAAAGTAATCTCTGCCCTCCCCAAAGATGTATAGAATTCATAATTATCTGGATTCTGCGTTACATCCACCCCACTGGGGCTTAACAAACTGAAATCAATAATGTCGGTGCTTTCGGTACAATAACGATTTATGGAAATATTTGCTGTTAAAGAGTGAGCATTTTTATCCACAACAAACTGAATGCTTTCTGTGTCCTGAGCAGGATTTGGTCCTGTATATGACCTGTTTTCGTCAATACTGGATGAGCTTTGCCTTATTTCGTCCAAAATCGCATTTATATCCTGATAATTCTCTGAAATATATTTTCTGCTCCAAGAGGATCCATTTCCCCACTCTGCAATGCTATTCATGAGCGTATTTGTTTGACCTTCATTATATGGATAGTCGCCATTGTTGTTGGTTGGATATGACTTGTAGCGCATTGTATGGCATTGAATAGCGTACGGCACATATGAATACAATAAACGATCATGAATCTCGTCTGTTGGATCGTGAAAAGTG
>JALNWR010000056.1 GCA_023230795.1 Candidatus Cloacimonadota bacterium | reverse complement strand
TCGGATATAGAGAGCCCCCAAGCCATGATAAACAGGCTTGCGAACAATGTGAGTAGCGTTAATCTCTTTTTCATACTAAATCTCTTTGTTGCAATTATCAAAGCGCTGTGTATCCTGTCAAGTAAAATCGGAGCCTGCAAAAGGATTTTGTGGAAGACATGCTACGCAGGGCTATGCCTTGGCACTCAAACCATGCTCTTTTCATCTTGATCTGTAAGGGCTTCAAGGCAGTCAGGATATCGCTTTGGAGAATGCATCCCGCAGCGAAACTATCCGGATTCCCATGGCTTCGATCTGAGTGATAAATTTCTGCAAACCTTCAAGCTTTTCTCTATTATGACAGTGCGTAATAATGATAACCGGCTCTTTTCTGCCCTTATATTTGCCCAAGTCCTGAATCTTTTTGGCCAGGCTTTGCTCGCTTACATCCGGTACATCCAGGAAGATATCGCGGCGGGCAGTGAATACCCCCTGCTGCAGGGCAGCCGTATATACTGCGCTTTTGGAGGTGGTGGCGCTATCTATGAAGAAGAGGTCTTTCTTTGATAAGTGGCTGAGTACTTTGTTCATGGTCTTTAGGCTGGCGGTGGTGGCGCTGCCCATGTGGTTATTGGCAGCGATAGCCATAGGCATCTGCCTGGCAAAATCATCCAGGATGGCTTTGATATCATCTTCAGCCATGTCTTTGGAAATATACTTCTTGCCGGGGCTGACCTTGCTGTTTTCTGCTTCCATGGGAATATGGATGATCACTTCATGGCCCTTACGGGTGGCTAGATTTGCTGCGGCTTGGGTGTGAGCAAGGTCTGGCAGGACTGCAAATACATACTCGGAAGGCAGATCGGCAAAATCCTCCAAAAGCTGTCCGGCACTATTGCCAAAATCATCGATGATAATCACCACATCAGGCATGTCATCGCTCTGGCTCCAGTTGTATTCATAGCTTTGCAGGGCAGTGAGTTTGGTTGGCTCCGGCTCTGGTTCTAGCGTTTCAGGGCTTTCCTGATAGGTCTGGAGCTGGGGAGATGGGGTTTCGGCTTCCGGCTTGCCTTTGCAGGCAAAGAGGGTCAGCATTATCAAAAGAGGGAAGATCAGTTTTCGAGAACTTGCCATGAGACTTTATCCTTTTCTTGTATATTATTCTTTTCAGCACTTGTGGCCAAAAGCTCAAGCACATATTTGTTGGCTTTGGGCGGGAAGATCTGCTCTTCACTGAAGGGCGTGGTGTTCTTTTCTATGTGGATAACTTCATAGTTGTGATCGATAAAGATCATATCCAGGCTGAGATAGGTATCCTGCATCCAGAAGGAATGGAAGTCTATATGTTCAAAGATGAAGAGCATCCCTTGATTATCCTGCATTTTATCGCGGAATTTCAGGCCACGCATGATCTCCTCATCCTTTTGCACGATCTCTATGTCAAATTCGGCCTTCAGCTCTCCTTCAGGGCTGTGAAACTGCAGGGTTCCGTCTTTTCTGAAAGCGTATTTGTCCTTGGGGGTATCCGTGCTGCTCTCCTTCTTGCAGGCACTCAGCAGCAGGCTTGCACAGATCAGAGTGAATAAAACAAGGCTTTTCTTCATTTACTGAGCACCATTTTACGGGTGATATCCTGCTGGGGAGTTTGCAGGCGATATAGGTAGATGCCTGTGCTAACGTGCTTTCCATCTTCATCCTGGCCATCCCAGCTGTAGGAGTATTCCCCGGCAGCAAGTTTGGCGTCAATCAGGCTCTTGATCTGCTGGCCTTTGAGGTTGTAGATTTTCAGCGAGGCTGCCTGGTTTTCGGGCAGATAAAAAAAGATCATGGTCTTGGGATTGAAGGGATTGGGGTAGTTTTGCTTCAGGGAGAGCGGCAGGGATGGGATGCTGTCATCCGCGGCAGGCAAAGCGCTTTCCAGGGTGAAATCATGAACAATGTGACCGTGCGCAGGCACCGTGATCTGGGCAGTCTGAGAGATGAAGGTATCCGCACTGGCCGTTACCAGATATTCTCCGGGCAGGAGCAGGCGATGATAGTCTCCCACTGCGGGATCGTTTTTGATAACCTTATCATTGTCTTGCACTGTGATGGTGGCAGCGATGGGATTGCCCTGCTCATCCGCCACCGAGCCTTTGAGGCCATTTTGGGCATATTCGATGAAGGACAGGATAGATTCCTGATTGTTTGCCCAATAGTTATCCAGAGTGGAGGCATGAGGCCATTTGATATAGGAAAGCTCTGCGGTAAGCTCGATGTTATTTGTAAAAGCATAGTTCCAATCCTGCATAGAGCCGGTGATCACATACCAGGCGGCGCCATTTGTGATGCCCTGGTCAAATTCATGGCTGTTATACATGGGGAGATTGTGTTGGGAATAGCTCAGAGACAGATCTATCAGCAGTTCATTATCCGGAGCCAGAGCGTAAGTGTAATCCCAGGGATAGTTCATCACCAAAGAGCCACTGTGAAAGCTGAGGCCGCAAACGAAATTGTGCTGATTGCTAAAATCCATCATAGCCAGATTCTCCGGAGCGTGAGGATTACCATCCGGATTGTTGATGCCATTAGGCATGGGGAAATTGCGGTTCAGATCGACCCCTGCAGCGTTATAGCGAATCCCATTGGCATAGCCATCAGGATTCATCATGGGGATTATCCACAGTTCGGTGTTATTCACTATGTCTGTGATGCGGGGATCAAGGCCATAATCTGAGGTGAGCAGCTCTATAGTGCGAATCATCATGTCATACCCTATAGGCTCGTCACCATGGATATTGGCCACGAGCTTCACCTCTGGTTCGGCTTCATTTTGGCTTACGTTATCGGATATCTTCAAAGCGTATAGCGGACGGTTTTGTACGGAGCTGCCGTATTGAATGAGCTGGCAGAGATCGGGATATGTATCCTGAATATCTTGCAGGAAGCTATGAAGCTCTGCCAGGCTGTAGTATGCGTTCAAAGGATTGTCACTACCCAGGGTGGTGGCTATCAGGTGTTCGTAATACTCTCTGGCCTGATCCGGGATTCTGGTAGCGGCAAAACCGTGCTGCAAGAGCAAATCTTCTTCCTGCTCTCCTCTTACATCCACTATGATGCTTCCGGTGAGGCGGTTTACGGTGTCTATGCTTAGATTCAGGGCGTTGATAGTATTGACATCCTGCGCCAGGTCCCAGCTTTGAATCATGAGCGGATAAGCAAGTGCGAGCCTGGCAAGCAAGACCAAGGCTAAACAAAAAATGAGCTTCTTCATCGAAAATCCTCTTTATATAGCCTGCTGTAGTGCAGGCGGAGTGTTTTTATACATTGGGGTGCAATTTCCCAGCCGAAAGCATAAAAATGCCAGGTGGAAGCACACATGCCTGAGATTGCTTAATGCTGCTTCGTTCCCGATCTGACATGGTTCACATTCAGACATTGGCCACACCTGGCAAGACCAATACATTCGGACTGTCATATTTTGTCAATCAAAACCTGAGGCTGAGATTCACAGAGCTGCGCCAATCTATCTCACGAAGGTCTTCAGATACAGGCGAGAGAGTCAGTTCCAGATAAGAGCCATGATTGAAATTCCAGCTTGCACCGGCTACCAAACTGTATTCATTCCAGGTGCCCCAAGAGTATTGAGGGCTCAGGCTATAGTAAAAGTCGTCTATATCGTGTTTGAGGTTCAAACTGGCCAGGTGCTTGCGGTTTTTGGTTTTGATATTATAGTAATTTCCAGCCTGGTCTGCATATTGGTTTTCTTCATAAGCATAGCCGACATCGATCAGGAAGGCAGAGCCACGATTACGCCGATAAGGCAAGCGCAGCCATTTCTCATCCCCGCTGCGGGCAAGGTAGGGATAGCTGTCAAAGATAAGATTGTAGCGGTATCCCACCTGACGATATAGCTTGTTGATGCGTTGGGTTTGATAATAGTAATCCGTGTAATCGGCACGAATCTGATAGCTTTGACGAAAAGCCACCCGATCTCCCAGCAGGATATCTATCTCAGGCAGGAAGCTAAAGCTTTCCAGGCTGTGGTTGTTTGCCGAAAGCAGGGAATCCAGATACACATCTTCACGCAGGGAATAGACAAACCAGCTTCCGAGGCGGATATACTCCTTGAAATAGTGCTTCCAACCCAGGCGGAAATTGCGCGTTCGAAGATCGTTGTCCCAGCGGTTGTCCTGCCGGGGGAAGTATGTGCGCTGCAGATTGATGCCCAGGGAAGTGATCAGGGAATCCTGCTCGCTATATTCCCAGGCTGCGGTAGCGCCCAGGATGCGGTTTTCTATATGCCGGGTATTTTGGGCATAGCTAAAATCCTTGATGGCAAGCTGATGTGCAGCTTGAGTGCTTAGCGTAATCCGGGGGTGAACAAAGTAAGCAAACTTTAGCTGCAGGTCGTTGTAAAATTCTCCGTTATTGCGCACAATATTGTTATCCAGCCTTGTTCTGCGCTCGGAGTAATATTCGCTGATGCTAAATTCCAGCAGTTCATGGGGCGTAATATCCAGCTGGCTATTCAGATTCATGATGTTCCGGCTCTGGGTATCCTGTTTGTAGTAAACGCTGTTCTGCTTTGCTTCATCGGTAAAGAGATTGTAGATATCTTCTTCCTTGTGGCTGATGCTAAAGCTATTATCCCAATATACCTGAGGGAGTATCCAGCGCATCATGGCAGTGGCGGAAGCGCTTTCATAGGCTTCCCAATCCATCAGTTTCTTATCCAGATTGCCGCTGATCCCCAGGGTAAGCAGTTCGCTGCCATAGCTGTAAGAAGCATCGGACAGCAGCTGATATCCATCACTTTTCAGATAGTTACCCACCAGATAGCGATCCTGTTCATTGCGGATGAGGCCATGTGCCTGCAAACTCAGAAAGAGACTGTCGGCTACAGCCCAATGCAGCTGATAGCCGAGATTACCGTTTTTATTTATATAAGCGGTAGGGTCCAGATCGCTGGCATCAAAATATGATTCGTAATCCAAAACCAGTCCGTGCATAAGGCGGTATTTATGATAGGAATATCTGCTGCCCAAGAGGGAACGACGGGTTTGCTGATTGAAGTTCAGACGCTGTTCCCAGGAGCTTTGGCCGATGACATTCATAGTGCTATGCTTTGTGGGGCTGGTTTGATAGCTCAGGCTTGATTCCAGCAGGCGGATATTATCGCTGTTATAGAGATAAAACTCTATGTCCCGGCTCTGGGCAAACAGGCTGCTGCTACAGCTGAGCAATAAGATCGCTAAGGCAAATGAAGTCTTTTTCACTGAGAGTCTGGGCCCTTAGTCCAAAATCCATTGTGCTTAGATTTTCCAGCCTTTGCATCTTATCTTTACCGATCATGGGCAAGAGGTTGTTTCTCAGAGTCTTACGTCGGTGCGCAAAGGCTGCGATGATCAGAGCGTGAAACAGAGCTGGGTATTTGATTTCGGGAGGATACTGGCGTGGCGTCATAGAAATCACCATAGAATCCACCTTAGGCACGGGCTCAAAATACTCTTTTCCCACCATAAAAGCAGAGTGAATGTCGTATTTCAGAGCCAGTCTCAGGGTAAGCGGTCCGTAGTTTTTCCCTCCCGGACTGGCACTAAGGCGTTCTGCCACCTCCTTCTGGATCATCATCACAATGCGGGAAAAGCTTTCGTGGTGCTTCTCCAGGCGATACAAAAGCGGAGAGGTGATCTGATAGGGGATATTGGCGATGAGCTTCAAAGGCTGGCTGCCCGCGGCGATTTGTGCATCCCAATCCAGCTTCAGGATATCGATGATCTTCAGCTGCATGCCTTCGGAGAATTTCTCACTCAGGGGTTTAGCCAGACGGGAGTCCAGCTCAAAAGCTTCCAAAGCTGCGCCCCGACTCAGGATTTCATGTGTAAGGATGCCGTGTCCCGGGCCGATCTCCCAGATTCTATCCCCGGGGGATATCTGCCCCAGATCAGCGATTCTGGCAGCGATGCCGGCATCTAACAAAAAGTGTTGTCCCAGCTCTTTGATGGCTCTCATCAGCTTGCTATCCTGTGAGCATTATGTTCAAGATAAAAGAAAGGGAGAGCCGAACTCTCCCAAACTATCACAGCCTGTTTAGACTGTTATCTTGTCTGCGGGGATATCTTTACAGACTTTGCATACTTTGATAGTCTTGTCACCGATTTTGACGTCATAAAGCAGTTTTACGCCAGTCCGGTGGCAGGAAGGGCATTCGCCCCGGCCTTGATTCGGCAATTTTTTGACTTCTTTGCCTCGATTATTCTTCGCCATTTGGAACTCCTTATATTATCATTGATTACTATCTAAATAGTCAGAATACCAAGATTGGCGAGAGGCCGAGTTAGTCAATAACTATTTTTTCAAAAAAGCTCTGCAACCAATTCTCGCGGTTCGAGGCGGAAGTGTGATTTTTTGCCTTCGAAGAAATGATGTACACGGATAAGATGGATATTCAGTGCAGAATAGGTAAAGCTTTTGCCGCTTTTGGTATTGGTTACGGTAGTGTAGCTTTTGCGATACACGCCCTGATGCATAAAGGGGCAGGGCAGATATCCTCTTACCACTTCTGTGTTTACATCATATATTTCATCGACCACAGTGGAGCCCTGAAAAGCGTCAAAACTCTTTTGCTGGAAGTATTCCAGGCGGTCGGCGATTTCTTCGGCAGATTTACCCAATTTTTCCAGCACCATTTCGTCATCCGCAATGATCTGTTTAAAATTCCGGGTATCTTTGCCCAAAAATCCACTGTATGTAATCACTCCTGGTTGCATTCTTGCCGTTATTTTCTTGTCTGTAGGAGTAGCTTTCATAATATTTTACCCAAAGCTGTCATAATAGATTTTCTCCTCAGCGATACCATAATCGTTGATCAGTGATTTTGTGACAGCGGCGATCATGCCGGGGCTGCCACAAAGGTAAGCTTCCGTATTCTTGGGGTCTCTGATAGCTTCCTTAAAGTATGGCATCACGAATCCTGTCTTTCCTTGCCAATTGTCGGTTTCATCGGCATGAGATAGCACAGGCACATACTCAAAATCATCGAAATATTCCTCAAAATCCCGCATTTCTTCTTCCAGATAAAGGTCCTTTACGGTACGGGCACCAAAGAAATAAGTCATCTTTCTTTTTGTTCCTACCTCCCTAAGATGTTCTAACATGGATTTGATGGGCGCAGAGCCAGAGCCACCGGCCACAAAGATGATATCGGCATCTGTATCGCGCAGATAAAAATCTCCATAGGGCCCGGTGAAATCTACTTCATCGCCCACTTTGAGTTGATTGTGCACCCAGGTGGTGCAGATTCCTTCTGGTACCAGACGTACGATGAGTTGGATGCGGTCTTTGATCTCAGGTTTGGAGGAGATCGAATAGGCTCGCATCACTTTTTGTTTTACTTTTCCGTAGGGTTTAGTTTCGAGCTGCACATATTGCCCAGCCTTAAAATCTATAGTTTGCCCCTCGGAAAGCTTGAATGTAACGCCCTTGATGTCATAGGTATAGTCTAATATCTCTTCGATCACGCTGTGGAAGCGACGGATATTGAAAATCTCATCCGGAATCTGGATTTTGATATCACTCTTTACTTTTACCTGACAGGCCAGACGCACATTATCCCCCATTTCCTGTTTGGTGAGCAGCGGTTTTTCTGTGGGTAAAATCGGCCCACCTCCATCCAAAATCTGGCATTTGCAGGCTCCGCAGGTTCCGCGGCCTCCGCAGGCCGAAGGGATAAAAATCTGTTTGTCGCCCAAACTGGTCAATAGGGTTTCTCCACCGGTCACGGTCAGGTCTCTTTTCCCGTTGATATTGATCGTTACTTCTCCGTAATTGCTCAGCCAGCGCTGCGCCAGTACCAGTATCAGGGCCAGGATCACCCCGATGCCGCCCATCAACGCTATATCTTGCAAAATCCTTATCAGCATCATTTCCCCTTACTGAATCTGAACTATGCCGGAGAATCCGATAAAGCCCAGCGCCATGATCCCTGTGATGATCAGGCTGATTCCAGCTCCACGCAGGCCAGCGGGCACCATTTTCTCTTTGAGTTTTCGCCGGATGCCAGCCAGCATCAGGATGGCCAGGAGCCAGCCGATTCCACTGCCGGCCCCAAAGGCTATAGATTGGATAAAATTATAATTCCGAATGATCATAAAGAGGCTAACTCCCAAGATCGCGCAATTCACTGTGATGAGTGGCAAGAAAATACCCAAAGAGTAATATAGCGCCGGTGTGTAGCGTTCGATGAGCAGCTCCAGAAACTGTACAAAGGCAGCGATCACGATGATAAATACTATGTATTGCAGATACACTATGCCAAATGGCACCAGGATATAGTGATACACCACCCAGTTCAGAGCGGTAGTGACAACGAGGACAAAGAATACGGCCACTCCCAGCCCAAAGGCGGATTCGATTTCCCGGGAGACCGAGAGATAGGAGCACATGCCCAAAAAGTATGTGAGCAGGATGTTGCCGGTAAAAATAGCAGCCCAAAAGAGAACAAATGCGCTAATATCCATTATGCTTTCACCTTGTAATAGTATGTGTTTACGATCCAGATGAGCATAGCCAGGATGAAGAAAGCACTGGGTGCCATCACCATGATGCTCCAATCTGTCCACCAGTCACCAAATACCCTGAAGCCAAAGACACTGCCAAAGCCAAAGAGCTCGCGCACAAGGGAAATCAAAAGCAGAACCAAGGTATAGCCTATTCCGGTTCCGATGCCATCAATCAGGGAATCCAGCACTTTATTCTTCGAGGCAAAAGCTTCCGCCCGCCCCATCAAAATGCAATTTGTAATAATCAAGCCCACATAAGGCCCCAGCTGTTTACTGATCTGAGGCATATTGGCTTTCAGAAAGATATCCACGATGATCACGTATGACGCGATAATCAATACTTGCAACATCATCCGCACACTGCGAGGAGTCCAATTCCGGATCAGGGAGATGGTCATATTTGCCATAGCCAGGGTAAAGATCACGCCCAAACCCATAATCAGGCTATTGAGCATGAGGTTTGTAACAGCCAGAGCGGAGCAGATGCCCAGAATCTGGCGCCAGATGGAATTGTCCTTGAAAGTGGCATTGAAGAATATTTCTTTTTTGGTCATAGTTCATTGCTCCGAACATAAGAGTATATGTAGTTAAATTCTGCACGCAGCATTTTTATCACCGAGTCTGAGGTGATGGTGGCTCCGGTCACACGCTTGAGTTGGCGATCATTCTCCGGTGTTTGGGCTTCGGAGATGAATTCATAGCTTTGGGTTACATCATCTTCAGATTCTGGATTTACCACAAAGATGCGGTCCCGAAATTGGCTCAAAAACCATTCTTCTTCGATGCGCGCACCCAAACCGGGAGTCTCCTGTTGACTTACTATGTTGAAATCCAGAATAGTTCTAAAATCCGGAGTAGTGGAAACCAAGGCCCGCATAGTCCCCCACAGGCCTTTGCCTTTGATCTCAAAACTGTATGCCACCACCTCTTCATCCACCACGGCTTGATATACTTCACGCTCAAAACCTTGAGGATTAAGCTGATATATATATTGCTCAAAAGATTTGGGATAGGCCGCCATGATATCCTGCGGGTTTTGCTGCGTGATTTCGGCGATCTTGGTGGCCAGAGTGCTGAGTATCATTTTCTGATAGCTATCTGTCTGGTAATCCTGAATCTTTGCCTCGCTAAAGCGGTAAGTTACCGCCAGTATGCCAGAAAATAGCACTACCATAATCAGCATGAAGATGATGGGGTACAGGAAACTGTCTTTCATTTGACCCCCACTTTTTCAAGCCCGTATTCTATCAAGGGCATAAAGGCATTGGTGAGCAATAGCGCAAACATAAAGCCTTCCGCAAAAAGAGAATAGCGGCGGATAAACACGGTGAGAAATCCGATCAACAGCCCATAAATCCAGATCGCCCATTTGCCTCTGGGACAGGAGATGGGGTCTGTAACCATAAATACTATGCCAAACATTGCCCCACCACTCACCAAGAAATAAAGGGGATTCATCTGCGGATAAAAGATGAAGCTGAACAGAGTCACAAAGATCAAAGTAGAAAGCATGGGCTGCCACTTTGCCGTTTTGGTAAAGATCAGATACACCGCAGCCAGGATGATGAGCAAGGCAGAGGTTTCGCCTGCAGAGCCCGGGATAAAGCCCGTGAAAGCATCTGCAAAGCCATGCAAAGCCTCACCGGTAGCTCGGTAATTGTTCAGGATCGTGGCTCCGGTGCGCATCGCACTATCTGCCTGCCAACGCACCAAACCTCCCGGAAAGTCGCTGAGAAGATAAGGTTTTACCCATGATATAGTCATCTGATTTGGGAATGATATATATATGAAGGTGCGTCCTAATATCGCCGGGTTGAACACGTTTGTCCCAAATCCGCCAAAGACCATCTTGCCAAAAGCGATGGAAATCACTCCGGACAGGAAAGACATCCACAAAGGAATGGTAGGCGGCAAGGTCAAGGCTACCAGACTGCCCGTTACAAATGCGGCCATGGTTACTTTCCCGGGTTTCTTCTTACGTACAAAAAGCAGCTCGGTAAAATAAGCTCCTATATTCGCAACGGCCAGGACAGCTAGAACTCTCAAGCCGAATAGGTAAACTGAAAAGATCGCGATGGGGGTAAGAGCGTAAAGCACTCGTGTCATCATCGGCTGTTTCAGAATTTTTTCAAACATACAAAGACTTTCCTTATAATCCTTTTTGACAAGATAATCAAAGCTTATCCTGCTGTCAATAAAAAAGATTCAATTCCAAGTTATTATCTTATTTCAATGTCTCATAGATTCAATATTTGGTCATTATTGTCAGGTAAAATTCGCTTGATTGGAATGCTATGAAAAGGCTATAACTTCATAAAATCCTGACCCTCGCTCTATTGATCAATTAGCTTTCGACGCAAGTTCGACTCGAAATCGAGTTAAAAAGGGTTTATCAAAAGAGGGCTGTTACTGCTGGCGGTCTGATTATTTGGCCTGAATCCCTTAAGCTTTATAGCGCTCAGGTCCTTATGCTCCAAATATTACTTCAGTCTCCCGTTTGGCACTTTCAAGGCTATCCGAAGCGTGAGCGCCATTTTCGGTAACGCCATCTCCATACAGGGCGCGGATGGTTCCGGGCTTGCGTTTTTCCGGAGATAGATCTCCGATCAGTTCGCGCAGGACTTTAATGGCGTTTTCCCGCTCCAAAAGCAGGGCCACGGTATTCCCGGAGCACATAAAGCGCTGCAATCTGGGATAAAATTCCTTGCCGATGTGTTCTGCATAAAAAATGCGGGCAAGCTCTTCATCAAAGCGGAAGAGCTTCATCTTTACTATAGCAAAGCCCTGATCTTCGAGCATAGTGATGATCTGACCCACATGCCCTCGCATGACTGCGTTTGGTTTGATCAAAAAGAGGCTTTGCTCTATCATCTTTGGGTATAGATGGTCTCGATATAATCCAAGGCCGCTACTTTGATAGCCATATCACGCTTGAGAGCTTTGCTCATGCGAATCTTGTGCAGCAGGATCTCGGTCCAGATTTCAAAGATTTCTCCGGGTTTAAATTCCGTTCCCGTATAAAGCTTTAGCATATCCTGATAAAACTCGTCGCGGTCCGAATCCACACGTCCGATCACAAGTTTGTGGTTATCGATGCAGAAGTCGTAATCCTTGAAGCGCACGTCGATCACGGCATATCCCAGTTTTAGCAGGTTTTCGTAATTGATTTGTAATTCATCATTATTAAGCATGTGAAGGACTCCTGAATTTATTTCTCGACAGAATTATATCTGCCTCTTTCTTGGTATCCAAACTGAAAGAAAGCATAATTCAGTCAAGAAGAATTTCTTAATGTCAAGTAAGTGGAGGCATGATGTCCAGTTTTGAATTGATCACAGAATATGCTCCCAGCGGAGACCAGCCTGAAGCTATAGCCGAGCTGGTCAAGGGAGTGCAGGAAGGGAAACGCTTTCAGGTGCTCTTGGGGGTTACCGGTAGCGGGAAGACCTTTACTATAGCCAATGCTATCCAAAAATTGAACCGCCCCACCCTGGTGCTTTCGCACAATAAGACCCTCGCCGCTCAGCTTTATGGCGAATTGAAACAGCTCTTCCCTCACAATGCAGTGGAGTATTTCATCTCCTATTACGACTACTATCAACCTGAAGCATACATCCCGGGCAAGGATATCTATATAGAAAAAGATTCCGATATAAACGATCAGATCGAAAAGCTGAGGCTTAGGGCTACTATGAGTCTGATGGAGCGCCGGGATGTGATCATAGTGGCTTCGGTATCCTGCATCTACGGCCTGGGTGTGCCGGAGGAGTATCGCGAAGCTCTGATCCGCCTGGAATTGGGGATGAAAATGGACCGGGATGAATTGCTCAAAAAACTGGTCACAGCGCACTATTCCCGCAATGACATCGCTTTTGAACGGGGAGCATTTAGGGTGCGGGGTGATACTGTGGATATCTATCCCGCCTATCTAGAACACTGCCTCAGAGTGGAATTTTTTGGAGATGAGATCGTAAATCTGGAAAAGCTGCATCCCATTTCCTATAATAGTCTGGGCAGGGTAGAAGAATATCCCGTATATCCTGCCATTCACTTTATCATGAGTGAGGATAAGCTCAATGCCGCAGTGCATAGCATTCAGGCTGAGATGGAACAGCGGGTAAAATACTATCTGGACAATCAGCGTTATGTGGAGGCAGACAGGCTGAAGCAGCGCACTATGTTTGATCTGGAGATGTTGCGGGAGCTGGGCTATTGCAGCGGGATAGAAAATTATACCCGTCATCTCACCGGAGCCCAGCCGGGAGAGCCGCCAAATTGCCTTTTGGACTATTTCCCAGAGGATTTTCTCTTTGTTATCGATGAATCTCATGCTTCCATCCCGCAGGTTCATGCCATGTTCGGCGGAGATTACACGCGCAAGAAAAATCTGGTGGAGTATGGCTTCCGCCTGCCTTCCGCTTTTGATAACCGCCCTTTGCAGTTTGAGGAATTTGAAGAATATCTGCATCAGGTGATCTTCGTCTCTGCCACTCCAGCGGCCTATGAATTGGATAAAACCGGCGGCGAGATCGTGGAGCAGGTAATTCGCCCCACCGGGCTTTTGGACCCCCAGATCGAAATCAAGCCCATCAAAAACCAGGTGGATGACCTCATCTCGCAGGCTAAGTCCCGTATAGCCAAAGGGCATAAGGTGCTGGTAATGACCCTCACCAAACGCATGGCGGAAGACCTTTGCACTTATCTGCAAAATAGTGGAATTCGCAGCAGATACCTGCATAGCGATATCGATAGCATCGAGCGGGCTAAGATTATCCGGGAATTGCGCTTGGGCGAATATGACGTGTTGGTGGGAGTAAACCTTTTG